>CAYQYM010000069.1:0-9336 GCA_964421715.1 uncultured Acidipila sp. | reverse complement strand
GCGCTGCTCGAGGCCGACGTCAACCTCAACGTCGTTAAAGAGCTGGTCGAGCACATCCGCGAAAAGGCCGTCGGACAGGAGGTAATGACCGCGCTCTCGCCCTCAGAGCAGGTCATCAAGATTGTGCGCGACGAGCTGATCTCGCTGCTGGGCAAGGACACGGCGCGCTTCAAATTTGCGTCGCAGCCGCCTACCGTCATCCTGATGGCCGGCCTGCAGGGCTCCGGCAAGACCACCACCTCGGGCAAGCTGGCGGCGTGGCTGCAGAAGGGCGGTCACCGCCCCATGCTGGTCTCCGTGGACGTCTATCGGCCGGCGGCGCGGGAGCAGTTGAGGGTGGTCGCCAAGTCCATCAAGGCCAGCATCTATGAGGGCGATATTAAAGGCGAGCCGGCAGGCACGCCGCTGGTGGAGCGGCTGGCAAAAGAGGCCCGCCGCGAGGCTGTCATCACCGGCTGCGACACGCTGATCGTGGACACGGCAGGCCGCCTGCACGTAGACGCCGACCTGATGGACGAGATGCAGCGGCTTAAATCGCTGCTCAATCCACAGGAGATTCTGTTCATTGCCGACGCCATGACCGGCCAGGATGCCGTGCGCTCAGCCGACGAGTTCCACAAGCGGCTCGCCCTGACCGGTGTCGTTCTCACCAAGATGGACGGCGATGCGCGTGGCGGCGCCGCACTCTCCATCCGACAGGTAACCGGGCAGCCGGTGAAGTTTATTGGCGTTGGCGAAAAGCCGGACGCCTTTGAGGCCTTCCACCCGGACCGCATCGTGAGCCGCATCCTCGGCATGGGCGACATCATGACGCTCATCGAGAAGGCCGAAGAGAAGCTCGATCGGAGGAAGTCAGAAGAGTTTGCCAAGAAGGCGCTGCTCGGCGACGGATTTTCCCTGGAAGATTTTCGCGACCAGCTTCGCCAGATTAAAAAACTTGGCTCGCTGCAGAGCATCATCAAGATGCTGCCCTCCGTGGGCCCCTTCCAGGGCATGCAGCAGATGGCCGACCAGGTGGACGAGTCGCAGTTTACGCGCGTGGAGGCCATCATCAACTCCATGACGAACCAGGAGCGGCTGCACCACGAGATCATCTCCGGCAGCCGCCGCAAGCGCATCGCAGCCGGCTCCGGCACCTCCGTGCAGGAGGTGAATCAGCTCCTCCGCCAGTACGCGCAGATGCGCAAGATGTTCAAGGGCATGGGCAAAGGCGGCTTGATGCAGCGCAAACTCATGGGCACGCTGGGCGGCATGCGCGGCGGCATGGGGCGTTAGCAGCCCCCGTAATCACGGGCCGGTATACTCAACTGCGATGACCGAGCAGATCCTCGCCGTACTGGCCCACTTCATTATCGCTACCATCTCCGCCACCGGTTATGCTGGCGTCGTCCTACTCATGGCCATTGAATCGGCCTGCATACCGCTGCCCTCTGAGATCATCATGCCCTTCGCCGGTTACCTGGTACACACGGGCCAGCTAAACCTGTTCTGGGTCGCCACGGCTGGCGCGCTCGGATGCAACCTGGGCTCGGCAGCAGCGTACTGGATCGGCGCCATCGGCGGCCGCCCGATGGTGGAGCGGTTCGGGCGCTATGTGCTGCTGAGCCGGCACGACCTGGACCGTACCACCAGTTTTTTCCAGCGCTTTGGCGGAGTCACCGTCTTTCTTGGCCGTTTGCTGCCCGTGGTCCGCACCTTCATCGCGCTGCCCGCAGGCATAGCCCGCATGCCGCAGCTTCGCTTCCACGTCTACACGTTTCTTGGCTCATGGCCCTGGTGCTTTGCCCTGGCCTGGGTGGGCGCCGCCCTGGGAGACAAGTGGGATACTGATCCGCGCTTCAAGCAGGTGTTTCACCGCTTCCACACCGCTGTTGTCGTGCTACTGGTTATAGGCGGGGTGTGGTTTCTTTGGAGCCACTGGAAGGCGTCACGCAAGCCGGAAGCAGCCTGAATGCACCGGTTCCGGATTCATCCTGGGTCTTTGCCCCTCTGCGGCTCTCGCCGGTTCAGCCCGGCTCCGTTCGCGGAAATGGCACCCCCCCATTCACGCACGCTCACGCGCTGCCCGCTGCCCTCGGTTTGCCAAAGCCCGCCGCGCGGGTGGACACTGAATTGTTTGTGTCACCGCTTTGTTATCTCTCGAGAGGATGGACTACCCAGGAATGTCGACATCACAAGACAGCGATCCCCGGCACTCGCAGGAGCACGCTGCCCGATTGAACCAGACCCGATCGAACCAGAACGGATCGAACATCGCACCTGCACAGGGCAAACTTGGCGTCATGCTGGTTGGCATGGGCGCGGTAGCCACCACGCTCATCGCCGGTGTTGAGGCGGTCCGCCGCGGCAAGGCTGAGCCGGTAGGCTCACTTACTCAACTCGGCACCATCCGCCTGGGCAAGCGCACCGAAGGCCAGTCACCGCTTATCAGGGACTTCGTTCCTCTTGCCGATCTGAACGACATTGTCTTCACCGGCTGGGAGATCTTCCCGGAGAACATGTACGAGGCCGCGAAGCACGCCAAGGTGCTCGACAAGGAACTCCTGGAAGAGTTGAAGGATTACCTGGAGTCCATCCAGCCCATGCCTGCCGTCTTTGACCAGCACTACGTCAAGCGGCTCAACGGCACGCATGTGAAGACCGGCCGCAGCAAATGCGACCTGGCGCAGCAGATCCGCAATGATATCCAAGCTTTCCAGCAAACCGTGGACCGCGTTGTCGTCATCTGGACCGGCTCGACCGAGATATTCCTCGAGCCGACGGCTGTACACCAGACGCTTGCTGCCTTCGAAGAGGGCCTGGTCAACGACGATCCGGCCATCGCACCTTCACAGATCTACGCCTATGCTGCCCTCAAGGAGGGCGTGCCCTTCGCCAACGGTGCGCCCAACCTTACACTCGACCTGCCCTGCATGATCGAGCTCTCAAAGCTCACCGGCGCACCCATCTGCGGCAAGGATTTCAAAACCGGCCAGACCTTCATGAAGACCGTGCTTGCGCCGGCCTTTAAAACACGCATGCTGGGCCTGCGCGGCTGGTACTCGACCAACATCCTCGGCAATCGCGACGGCGAGGTGCTCGATGACCCAGAGTCGTTCAAGACAAAAGAAGAGTCCAAGCTGGGCGTGCTTGAATACATCCTGCAGCCCAGGTTGCACCCCGAGCTTTACGGCGACATCTACCACAAGGTCCGCATCAACTATTACCCGCCCCGTGGCGATAACAAGGAGGGTTGGGACCATATCGACATCTTCGGCTGGCTCGGCTATCCGATGGAGATAAAGGTAGACTTTCTCTGTCGCGACTCGATCCTTGCCGCACCGCTCGCCCTTGACCTCGTGCTCTTCCTTGACCTGGCAAAGCGAACTCCCGAGCTGCGCCACCTCGGCATCCAGGAGTGGCTGAGCTTCTACTTCAAGTCCCCCATGCATGCCGAGGGACTTTACCCTGAACACGATCTCTTCATCCAGTCCATGAAGCTGAAGAACACGCTGCGTCACATCATGGGCCAGGACTTGATCACGCATCTCGGGCTCGAATACTACGACTGATTCTCGGTCAAATGGCGAAAATAAAAGGGCGGCCCACGGCCGCCCTTGGATCGAGCAGTCGAATGCCCTAAAGCCCCAATCCCCCGTCCACGCTCAGGATCTGCCCGGTGATGAACTGTGGCGCGGTCGCGAAGAAAACTACCGCTGCCGCAACATCCTGCGGAGTCCCGTTACGCTTCATCGGTGTCTTCTGCGCAAAGTGCTCATACTCTGCTGAGACTTCGCCGTTCACGATCATGCCGGGTGCCACGCAGTTCACGCTGATCTCCGGCGCAAACGCTTTGGACATGGTCTGGGTCAGCATGTGCAGCGCGGCTTTTGAAGTGCAATAATGCGCGTGCGTGGGCCACGGGTGAAGTCCGCCCAGCGACCCAATGTTAATGATGCGTCCACCGGCGGCCTTCAGGTGCGGATGCGCTGCGCGCGCTACCAGAAAGGGCCCGCGCGTGTTGGTCTCAAACATTGCGTCCCACTGCTCGGCAGTGATCTGCTCCAGCGCCGCCGTCTCAAACCTGCCAGCATTGTTCACCAGCAGGTCCAGGCCGCCCATGGCCGCGGCCGCCTCTGCCACGGCTGCGTGCACGCTCTGCTCGCTGCGCACGTCGCACCGGACCGCGTGCGCGCGAACGCCCAGGGTGCGGATCTCCTGGCAGGTCTGCTGCGCCTCCGCCTCTGACTCGCGATAGGTGATCGTCACCTCGGCACCCTCCTCCGCCAGCGCCAGCGCAAGTGCCCGGCCGATACGTTTGGCAGCGCCCGTCACCAGCGCCGCCCGCCCCTGTAAACTTTTCATAGCTTCATTCTACCGGCCAGGGTTGTCGCGCCTGGCAGGTGCCGCTGGTTGCAGGCGAGCAGGCAACCCTTGTCGTGCAATTCAAATCGCAGGCCTTACGGCTTGCATCAAAGAAGATGTAAGCTATGCGACCTTCCTCTACATCCCTGCTCGCACTTGCGCTGCTTCCGGCGTCACTCGCAGTTGGCTGTACCCGCCGCGCTGGCGTGCAGCATAGAGGCATGGGCGCTCCCGGACTGACCAGCGACGCGCCCTTGCGCGAACGCGCCGGCACGAATCCTAATGCGCCTTACACAGAAAAAGCAGAACCGCCCCGATTGCTAAAACGGGCTCAGATTCTAGGCAGCTCCGCTGCCGAGCCCTGCACCGCCGAGTCGCTGGACTCCTCAGAGATTTCAGCCCGCATGAGCGGCAACTTCCGCGTGCTTGAGCTGGCCTTTGTAAACCGTGGCCGGGCAGCCTGCACACTCGGCGGCTACCCATCCATCACCCTGCTGGACACGGCGGGCAACGTGGTGGGCGGGCTTGAAGTCACCAAGGTGAGCTACAACGCGATGGAAGCCAGACTCACCAGCGGGCCCGCCGCGGCAGCAGCAGAGCTCGCCCCCACGCCCGCCGTGCTGCTTGCACCCGGCGACGCCGCCAACTTTGAAATCGGCTGGACCAGCGGCGAAGGCTGCCCCCAGATCGGCAGCCTTGTCGTTGCCGCGCCTCGCACGCTGCGCAACTTCACCATTGCCCATCCCATCAGCGTCTGCTCGGGCGGGGTTGAGATCTCACCGCTGCGTGGCGGTGATATCTAAACCGCGTCAGCGAGCAAAAGGATTGCTCTCCTGCTCGCGCCCGATCGTCGTCTCCATGCCGTGCCCTGCAATGACGCGCGTCTCCGGTGGAAGCGCCAGCAGCCGCTCACGCACGGAGACAAGAATCTTTTTCATGTCACCGCCCGGCAGGTCTGTCCGGCCAATCGTGCCCGCAAACAGCGTGTCCCCTGCAATCAGCAGCCGCTCCTTCGGGAAGTGCAGCGAGATGCTTCCCTGCGTGTGTCCGGGCGTGTGCAGCACATTGCCTTCGATCCCGGTGACGCCGACAACCGTGCCTTCTACCGCATTGTAATCAGGTGCAGCCACCTCCGGCGCCACCACCCCGAGCCACTCGGCCTGCTTCGGCATCGCTTCCAGCAGCTCAAGGTCGTTCTCGTTCAGATAGACGGGAGCGCCCGTCTGCCGGCGCAGAGCGAGCGCGCCGCCCACGTGGTCAATATGCGCATGCGTCACAACGATCTGCTTCAGCGTGAGCCGGTGCGCCGCCAGCCGCTTGAGTATCAGCGGAATATCGTCTCCGGGGTCCACGACGATGGCCTCGCCCGTGGTCTCATCGCCCAGCACGGTGCAGTTGCAGCGCAGCAATCCGACCGGAAAAATTTCTAGGATCATACTGCGATTGTGCTTCATTCTGACGTGGTTTGCTAACCTCGAAGCCATGGGTTCTTCCACGCCTGCCTCAAATCCTGCTCCCGGGCCAGCCCTCGTTTCAAACCACACCCCAGTGTTTCCGCCGGGCCAGACACTGCTCATCGATGCCGACGATACGCTCTGGGAAAACAACATCTACTTCGAACGCGCGATCGCAGACTTCATCTCCTATCTTGACCACCAGCATCACTCGCGGCAGCAGGTGCGCGAGCGGCTGAACCAGGTGGAGCGGGAAACCGTCGCGGCCCATGGCTACGGCCTCGTCAGTTTCCGCCGTTCCCTCGTCACCTGCTTTGAACAGCTACGCGGCTCTCCTGCCTCGCCAGAGGATGTGCAGACCATCCAGGGCTTCGCCGACTCTATTGCAGACGCTGCCATTGAGCTGCTGCCCGGTGTGGCAGAGGCTCTGCCGCCACTGGCCGCGCGCCACCGCCTCGTGCTCATGACCAAGGGGAATCCCGTGGAGCAGTGCGGCAAGCTGGAACGGTCCGGCATGGGGTGCCATTTTCAGGCCGTGGAGGTGCCGCGCGAGAAAGATCCCGGCGCCTACGCCCGGGTGCTGGCGCAACACGAGCTTGCGCCGGACGCAACCTGGATGATTGGCAACAGCCCGAAGTCCGACATAAACCCGGCGCTCGCCGCGGGCCTGCATGCAGTCTTCATCAGGCATCCGCACACATGGGTGTTGGAAGACGAGCATCTCGCCGGGCCTGCGCCCGGCCGTCACCTGCTCGAGCTCGAGAGCTTCGGCGATCTGATCCGCTTTTTTTAGCCGCGATTGGCGGAAGCGCGTGTGAGTCGAACACACCGTCGCCCTTGTCGAACGACCGCCGGTTTTGAAGACCGGGAGGACCACCGGATCCTAAGCGCTTCCTCATTGCGGGAACAGGGATCTGCGCGGACAGCCACAAGGGCGCACGCGGGCATCTATGAGATGCGTGACAACCGATACTCTGTCTCCCTCTCTTGAGGATTCTTCTCAGCGCACCGCAGTGCGGCTGACGCAGCAGGTCAAAGCGGGTGGATGCGCCAGCAAGCTTGCGCCCGGCTTGCTCAGCACGGTGCTCTCGCGACTGCCGCGCCAGCAGCATCCTGACCTTCTCGTCGGCTTTGAACATGCTGATGACGCCGGCATCTTCCGCATCGGTGCCTCGCTCGCACTGGTGCAGACCGTAGACTTCTTCACGCCCATGGTCGACGACCCCTTCACCTACGGACGCATTGCGGCGACTAATGCGCTCAGTGACGTCTACGCCATGGGCGGCAAACCGGTTACGGCCCTCGCCGTACTGTGCTATCCGCCGGATGGCGCCGAGGCCACGCTTGAGCAGATCATGCGCGGCGGCCTGGAAACCATGCGCGAGTGCGGATGCGTGGTCGTTGGAGGCCACAGTGTGCGCGATGCAGAGATCAAGTTCGGTTACGCCGTCACGGGACTCATCGACCCCGCAGCCGTGCTCACCAACGCCGGCGCGCAACCCGGTGACGTGCTGCTGTTTACCAAGGCGCTGGGAACCGGCGTCATCACCACGGCGTTGAAGCAGGGCAAAGCGGAGCCTCTTTGGGTGGAGGCCGCCACCCGGTCTATGACGCAGACCAATCGCAAAGCCGCCAACCTCCTCCGCAGCTTCGCCGGCAAGGTGCATGCCATGACGGATGTGACCGGCTTCGGAATGATGGGCCACGCTCGTGAGATGGCGCTGGCCAGCAACGTCGAGCTGCACATTGAGCCGTCGCAGATTCCGCTGCTGCCCGGAGCATGCGCCTGCGTGGTGGCGGGCTGCATACCCGCCGGACTCAGGGCGAACCGCGAGTTTGCCGAATGCATGGTCAGCGACAGCGAATCCCTTCAGATTCCCGAGGCCACCCGCGCGCTGCTGTTTGACCCGCAGACAGCGGGTGGACTTCTGCTCTCGATCGAACCCGGCATCGCGGAGACGCTGCTGCAGCAACTGCGCGAGGCCGGCTACCCCGCTGCACGCATCGGCCAGGTGCGCGCAGGCCTCCCGCGGATCGTGCTGTGCTGACCAGGCAGCAAAGCGCGGAAGCGACACTGCGCCGCCTCCCGCAGATGGGCCGGCTGCTTGAGAGCGCAGCAGCGCGCGACCTGCTCGCGCGATGGCCTCGTGCGCTGGTCATAACAGCCTGCCAGCAGCAGCTTAACCGGCTGCGGCGCGAACTGTTTGCAAACAGCATGTCTATTACGGACGAACATTGCAGCGTTGAGGCAGTCGCTGCCGGCGCGGCGGCAGAGCTCGAACGGCGGCTCGCGCACTCGCTGCGGCCGGTCATCAATGCAACGGGCGTTCTACTCCAGACGAATCTTGGGCGCGCTCCGCTGAGCGAAGCCGCAATTGAAAACGTGGTGCGCATTGCACGCGGCTATGCAAACGTTGAGTTTCGCCTCGCGACCGGCTCGCGCGGGCGCCGCGACGAACACATCGAGCCGTTGCTGCTGGAGTTGATTGCAGCTCGCAGCGCCGCGCCGTCAAAGCCGCTGGCCGCGACCGTGGTGAACAACTGCGCGGCCGCCACCTTTCTCGCGGTTCAAACGCTGGCCGCTGGCGGTGAGGTCATCGTCTCGCGCGGCGAGTCGGTTGAAATCGGCGGCGGCTTCCGCGTGCCGGAGATCATCGAGCGTTCGGGCGCAACACTGCGCGAGGTCGGCACAACCAACCGCACGCGGCTCTCTGACTACACCCAGGCCATCACTCCGCAGACACGCATGATTCTGCGGGTCCACCGCTCGAACTTTCGCATCGACGGCTTTACTGAACAGCCTTCCCTGGTCTCGCTCGTCGAGCTGGGCGAGCGTGCCGGGCTTCCTGTCTTTCACGATCAGGGCACTGGCTGCATCCTGCGCCTGGAAGATCACGGCATTTGCGACGAATCAAACTGGCTTGACAGCATAGCGAGCGGCGCGTCGCTCATCGCAGCCAGTGGAGACAAGTTGCTGGGCGGTCCGCAATGTGGCCTGCTGGTGGGCGCGCCCGGTCTCATCGCGCAGCTCAGAGCCAATCCGCTGGCGCGCGCCATGCGCCCCGGCAAGCTCACCCTGGCTGCGCTGAGCGCCACGCTCCTCGAGTACCTCGAAGGCCGGGAGCATGCGGTACCGGTTGTGGCCATGTTGAGCCTCGACAGCGTGGCTCTTCGTGAACGCTGCGATGCGCTGACCTCCCGCCTCAGCCGCGCTGGCTTTGACGCGGCCACGGTTGCAAGCGAGAGTGTGACCGGCGGAGGCACCACGCCTGGAGCCGCGCTGCCCAGCTTCGCAATCGCGCTTGCTCATCGCGCATTGCGCGAGGCGGAGCTTGCGCGACGGTTGCGCACCGGCGAGCCGCCCGTGGTCGCGCGCACGCAGCACGAGCGAGTCCTGCTCGATCTGCGTACTGTGCCGGCGGAGATGGATGACGCTCTCGCCGCGGCCGTGGAGGCGTGTCTTCCGGCATGAGCCGCGCCCCCCCTGGCGCAACTCAAGTCAAGACGACCGCGGTCCACTCGAGCCGCACGACCATCC
>CAYQYM010000068.1:0-9373 GCA_964421715.1 uncultured Acidipila sp. | reverse complement strand
TAGAGGGAGATAAGTGCCGAGAGCGCGGTGGCCTGGGCCATCCCTGTGCCGGCGGGAATCTCGGCCAGGTGCGGCCGGTCGAGCGGCTCCCAGTGGACCACGCCGGCTGCCGCGGAGGGTTCCCCGGAGTAGACCGGCAGCACGCGCAGCGTGTGCCACAACTCGTCGAGTGTGCGCAGCACGGCGGCCTCGGTCAGCGCGCGGCCTAGCCGGGACTGCAGCTCCCCGGCAGTCAGCGCGCCCTCCCGCGCAAGCAGCTTCCAGGTCTCGACCGAGAGCGGCGAAGAGCGGCCCTGCGGCCCCTTCTTCCAGTTGCGGTCCCCGGTGAGGGCGTAAAGAAAGCCGAAGGCCTCCGGAGTGGCTAGCATGTCGGGCTGCGAGGAGACCTGCCGGAAGAGGTTGACCGGCACGGCCGCGCCCTCGGCTATCAGCCGCTCGGCCATGCGCCGTGCCTGCTCGATCGTCTCCGGAGAGGCGGTTGCATCGGCGTGGCCCAGCATGGCCTCGGCCAGGCTGGGTGCGGGCGCAGGCACGGCTGCCGGCCGGGGCAGCAGCAGTACGAGGCCGAGGTCATGCAGCCAGACGCCCGCCTCCTCAAGGGTGAGCAGGGGGTTTGCAGCCTGGCGCCAGCGTTCGGCGCGCGCCTGTTTCAGCTGATTCGGAGTAAGCAAAGAAAGACCGCAATCCCGGGCCGTCGTCCCGCGGCTAGATGCGCGAGAAGGCCCGTTCGATATCCTTCCAAGGATACCGCAACGCGATGGGCCGCCCGTGCGGGCAGCTCGTCGGGTGCTCCGTCTTTGAAAGGGCGTCGAGCAGCCACTCCATCCTGGACTGGTCGAGCGGCATGTTTACCTTGATGGCGGCATGACAGGCCACCGACGCTGCGATGCGCCGCTGCTGCGCCCCGAGGTTGTCTCCCTGCTCGATCTCGCCGGCCTGGTCCAGCAGCTCGATCAGCATCTTTTCCACCCTGGGGGCCTCGAGCCCGGAAGGCGTCGCCTTGACGGCCAGCGTGCGCGGTCCGAAGGGCTCGACCTCGAAGCCGTTCCGGTCGAGTTCGGCGGCAATCTGCGCAAAGACCACCATTTGATCGGCCCGCAACTCGACCAGCAGCGGCAGCAGCAGGCGCTGCCGCTCGACCTGCCCGGCGGCCCGCTCCCGCAGCAGCTTCTCAAAGAGCACGCGCTCGTGCGCGACGTGCTGGTCGACGATCCAGAGCCCGTCCTGGTTGACGGCGAGGATGAAGGACTCGCGCAACTGGGCCAGCGGCTTGAGCGAGCCGAGGGCGTGGAGGCCTGGGTCCGGCTGCGCACAGGGTTGCGGGTTGAGGGCGGGGGCACGCGGCGCCGCCTCCGTTCCCGCACCTTGATCGGGACAGGGGTTGAGGCCGGCATCGGGCCCAAGCTCGAGCGGCTCGGGGCCGCCAAAGGGCAGCGGCGAGGTGACCTGCAGGGGCTCAACCGGGCGCAGGTGGAACGGCTCGGCGCCGCAGGCGGCGGGCGGAGAATCCGACTCGGGCACGAGCACCGGCCGGCCGCCGTTCCCGGGGGAGTCCTCGCCGGAGGCGGCCGGGGCACCCGGTACCGGCGAGACAGAGGGCAGCAGCGAGGGCGAGGCGTTGGGGCTGGCGGTGAGGGCGGCGAGAAAGCCCGCCGCGGGCCGCGCGGCGATAAGCATGTTCCGCAGCGTGTCGCGGACGAAGTCATGCACCAGCGCCTGCTGGCGGAAGCGGACCTCGGTCTTGGCGGGATGCACGTTGACATCGATCTCCTCGGGCGGCATCTCGAGAAAGAGCAGCACCACGGGAAAGGAGGTCGGTGGCAGCACGTTGCGATAGGCTTCGGTCACCGCGTGCAGGATGAGCCGGTCGCGCACCAGCCGCTGGTTGGCAAAGACGTAGATCGAGTTGCGGTTCAGCTTCTGGAGCTCGGGCCGGGAGAGAAAGCCGCGCACGCGCAGCATGCCGGGGTCCGGCGGCTGGTAGCCCTCCGCGCGCCGCCACGGCGGCGGCTCGGGCAGCCCGGCGCGGTCAAACGGCCGCTCGGCGGCGAAGGGGATCAGCTGCTGGTGCGTCTCCCGGCCGAAGATTTGGTAGATCCGCTCACCGGGCCGGGTCACGGGCGGAGCGTTCAACACCGTATGGCTGCTTGAAACCAACTCGAAGTGCCGCCCCGGATGAGCCAGCGCATAGTGCGTCACCAGGGCGGTCACGTGCTGCAGCTCGGTTGACTCGGCCTTGAGAAACTTGCGCCTAGCCGGCAGGTTGAAGAACAGGTCGCGCACGGTAAGCGTGGTGCCGGGCGGGGAGCCCGCGTCTTCAACCGCGACCACCCGGCCGCCTGCGATTTCGACCCTCGTGCCCAGCCCCTCGGCGGGCGCGGTCTCCATCTCCAGCCGCGAGACCGAGCCGATTGACGGCAGCGCCTCGCCGCGAAACCCGAGCGTGCGGATCGACATCAGGTCCTCGGCCGCGCGCACCTTCGAAGTCGCATGGCGCTCAAAGGCCAGCAGGGCATCATCCCGGCCCATGCCGTGCCCGTTGTCGGCTACGCGGATCAGCCGCCGCCCGCCGCCCTCCACCTCGATGCGGATGCGCGAGGCCCCGGCATCCAGGGCATTCTCGACCAGTTCCTTGACCACGGACGCGGGGCGGTCCACCACCTCGCCGGCGGCGATCTGGTTGGCGACCTGGTCGGTGAGAATGCGGATTCTGCCCATGCTCTCCCTACGTTAGCAGCCACCCGGGCCCCTGGGGGCCGTCCGCGCGCCTTATGACCCTGACAGCGCCGCTTCGGGACCGCCCGCGCCTGTTTTGGTCCGAACCTGCGCTGGGACCGCGCCCGGCAAAAGGCCGGGCCCACCGAACAGGAGTTGAGGTACTCTGGAGCCACGAACCCATGCCTCACTCCCTCGAACGGCTGCTGCGCAACTCAGCCGCGCTCACCCTCGTTCTGCTGCTGGCCGCCTTCATCGCGGGTGCGCTGCTCACGCGCGGCGGCGACCCGGCGCTCGAATCCGGCGCCCCGCCGGCGCTGTCCGCCACCTCGACGGTGGTCGACCAGGCGCCCCTGACCCGCGCCCGGGCGCTCGCCGCCCGGGCAGTCACGCCCCAAGAGGAGCAGTACGCCACCGCAGCCCTCAAGCTGGCCGACCACGCCGTCGACCTCGCCTTCGATGCCGCCCTGCGCGAGGCCGCCACCGCCAGCCACCCGCTTACCAGCAACGCGCTCTCTATCTCCCAGCGCATCGCCGAGGCCAGGGCGCGAGCGGCTGCCGATCAGGCCGAGGTCGACCGGCTCAGCCGCCCGCGCCGGAACGGCCGTCCGGCGACAGAGCTGGCTGGCTCAGGGCCGACCGATGCCGGCAACGCCGACCCGGCGCTTACCTTGGCCCGGGCGCGGCTGGCGCTCGACCGCGACGCACTGGAAGATCTGCAGCAGGACCTGGTCGCCGCCGGCGGTGACCCCCGCGCGCGCATCCAGGCCGCGCTCGACGAGCACCGCGCCGCGGAAGCCCAGAGCGTCTCGCAACCCAAAGATGCGGCCGCCATGGCGCTTGAGAGGCAGGAGGCCCTGATGACCGTCCCCGGCAAGCTGCGCGCCCTGGCCGCCCTCCATCAGCGCCAGCAGCAGCTCGCCGCTGCAGAGGACGAGACGCGCCGGCTGGCTGCGGGCCTAGGTGCCGAGCACGCGCGGCTGGAGGCAGCGAACGCCGAGCACGCGCGGCTGGAGGCGGCGAACGCCGAGCACGCGCGGCTGGAAGCGGCGAACGCCGGTCCAGGGCAGAAACCGGCTGCGGAGGCTGCCGGGAAGCCGGTTTTGCCACCGGGTGCAGACACGGCGTCCACCACGGCTACTGCCAGCTCCAACGCAGCAGACGCCCTCCTGATGGTAGAGAGGCTGCACCGGCAGGGTGCCCTGCGGCAGGCCATGGCCTCGCTTGACGCCCGCGTCCGCGATCTCGACCAGCTTGCGGTGCTCTACGGGCAGTGGCGGCAGGCCGTCCTGCTCGATCGCCGCGCCGTGCTGAACCGCCTGTTTCGCGCCGGCGCTGTCGTGTGCGTGATGATGCTCGTGCTGGCTGCCCTCGGCCATGTGCTGCGGGCCGCCCTCGACCGCCGCATCGAGGATCGCCGCCGCCGCAATCACCTCCGCATCCTGACCAGCCTGGTGCTCCAGGTAACCGGGCTTGCCTACTTGCTGCTCGTCTTCTTCGGGCCGCCGCGCAATCTCTCCACCATGCTGGGCCTGGCCACGGCCGCGCTCGCCGTCGTCATGAAGGATTTCATCCTTGCGCTCTTCGGCTGGCTGCTGCTGATGGGCAGAAACGGGCTGCGGGTGGGCGACTGGGTGGAGATCAACGGCGTCACCGGCGAGGTGGTCGAGCTGTCCCTGCTGCGCACGGTTCTGCTGGAGACCGGCAACTGGAACGAACCCGGCCACCCGACAGGGCGCCGGGTCGCCTTCATGAACGGCTTTGCCATCGAGGGCCGCTACTTCAACTTCTCCACTCGCGGCCAGTGGCTCTTTGACGAGCTGCGCATCCCGCTCTCGTCCGGCGCCACCCCCGGCCGCCCGGGGGTGGATGCACAGGCCGCCGCCATCGAGCGCGCCCTCTCAGAGGCGATGGCCCCGGCCGCCGAGCGTGCGCGCTCCGAGTGGCAGCGCCTGGCGCCCCAGGCTCTCGGCGTCTTCAGCGCGCCCAGCTTTGAGCTCCGGCCCACGGCCGGCGGCATGGAGTTGGTCGCCCGCTACATTACCCAGGCCCAGGACCGGCTGGACACCCGCGCCCGGCTCTACCGCGAGATCCGGCGTGTGCTCGCCACGCCCGAGGGCAGCTAGCCTGCCTGCGCAGCCTCCAGCCCGTCCGGCTGGCCAGCCTCCCTGGCCGGACGTTTGCTGTTGCAGCCTGTGCTCTCCAGCCAGTCGAAGTGCGATAATAAGAGCAGAGGGTCCCATCGCTTTGCTGCTTCGTCAACGTCTCCTCCTGAGCTGCCTGTGCGCCATGGCGCTGGCGGGCTGCCGCGCCCAGGGCGCGCCCGATACTCCCCAGATCAACCGCCGCATCGAGGTGCAGGTGCGGCAGCAGCTTGGCGTGCCTCCAGACTGGAACGTCGCCATCGGCCCGCACCAGAAGAGCGATTTCCCGGGCTATGACCAGGTGCCGGTGACCTTCTCGCCTGCGACCGCGCCCAGCAAGAAGCAGACGCTCGACTTCCTGCTCTCGAAGGACGGCAACACGCTGGCCCGGCTCTCGAAATGGGACATCAGCAAGGATCCCTCCGACGTTGCCTCGACCGCGGGCCGGCCCGTGCGCGGGGACGCCTCGGCCAAGGTCACCGTTATCAACTTCGACGATCTCGCGTGCCCCTACTGCGCCAAAATGCATGCCACGCTCTTCCCGGAGACGCTGGACCACTACAAGGGCCTGGTCAAGTTCGTCTACAAGGATTATCCGCTGGTCGAGATTCACCCCTGGGCCATGCGCGCCGCAATTGACGCCAACTGCCTGGCCGAGCAGAGCGGGCCCGCCTACTGGAGCTATGTGGATTACCTACACACGCACGGCGAGGACATCAGCGGACCGACGCGCGACGTGGCGAAGTCAAACGCCGCGCTCGACAAGCAGGCCCACGCCGAGGGCGTGACCGCGAAGCTCGACCTGCCCAAGCTGGATGCCTGCGTCGCGAAGCAGGACCCCTCGGCCGTGAATGCGAGCCTGAAGGAGGGAGAAGCGCTCGGCGTGGACGGCACGCCCACGATGTTTATCAACGGCGAGCGGCTCTCCGGAGCGCTGCCCGCAGCGCGCGTCTGGGCCGCCATCGACCGCGCCCTGCGTGCCGAAGGCATCACGCCGCCGCCGAACGAGGTGCCCGCCGCCCCGGCCGGCAGATAGCCCTCCAGCAGCGGAGCGGCCACACAGGCCGTTCCGTCGTCGCTGCCTACTGAACGGAAATCTGGATCGTCCTGCCCCACGGCACCGGGTACCTCTTCTCGGCTCCGGACTCCTCCAGCAGCATCATCAGGAACATGCAGTGCGGGTCGTAAACCGAGCAGGAGAGAATGCCGCGCCGCACGATCTTTTCCGGACCTGCCGTGTCGGCAAAGATGACGCGGCAACGGGCTTTGCTGCAGGTCACCAGGCCGATTCTGCCCTGCCGCTCATAGAGCTGACAAAGGCGGTCGCGTGCCCTGCCCTGCTTCCAGCTCGCCACAAGATAGCGCTCTGCCCGTCCAAATCGCCGGCCGCAAGCGCAGGTACCTGGTGCTGTCCATGCGCTGGCAAGCGCCGGCATAAGCTTTATATCCTAGTCGAGCACCGGAAGGGGCTCGCTCCACTAGTCGCTGCTGACCAGCAGGGAGGCCAGTTCGAGGCTTGCGTCCGCATCCTCCGGCACCGATTTGAGCAGTGCGCGGTAGACGCCGATTGCCTCCGGCTGCCGGTGCATGCTAACCAGCATCCGGCCAAAGATGCGGGCGATGCGGGCGTTTTCAGGATGCTGCTTGAGCTGCTCCTGATCCATCAGTTTTTGGGGAGGACGTTATGGGCGGCGATTGGTGGCGGGTATCGGAATCGAACCGATATGAGATTGCTCTCGGGGGTTTTTGAGACCCCTGCGTCTGCCAGTTCCGCCAACCCGCCAACCTACCTATTAGACCATATAAAGGCTGACGGGAATGCACTGGACCTCGCCCTGAGTCCGAATCTGCCGCAGGTGGCGGCATACAAAGCCGGTGCCCACGTGCTGTGACAAAGAGCTCTCCAGGGTGAACAGGCGTGGCATGAAAAGGGGGAGGCGCGGCCGCTGCGCACCTCCCCTTCTTGCAGGGCTTGCTCAGAGCGAGTTCATGTTATGCAGGAACTCGCTATTGTTGCGTACCTTGCCGAGCTTATCCACCAGCAGCTCCATCGCTTCCACGGGCGAAAGTGGGTTCAGCACCTTGCGCAGCACCCAGATGCGCTGCAGGTCTTCCTTTGCGATCAGCAGCTCTTCCTTGCGGGTGCCCGAACGTTGAATGTCAATGGCCGGGAAGACGCGCTTGTCGACCAGCTTGCGGTCAAGGATGACTTCCATGTTGCCAGTGCCCTTGAACTCCTCGAAGATGACCTCGTCCATGCGTGAGCCGGTATCGACCAGTGCCGTGGCGATGATGGTGAGCGAGCCGCCCTCTTCAATGTTGCGGGCCGCGCCGAAGAAGCGCTTTGGGCGCTGCAGCGCGTTGGAATCCACACCGCCGGAGAGCACCTTGCCCGAAGGCGGCACGATGGTGTTGTAGGCGCGCGCGAGGCGCGTGATCGAGTCCAGCAGAATCACCACGTCGCGCTTGTGCTCGACCAGGCGCTTGGCCTTCTCGATGACCATCTCGGCCACCTGCACGTGGCGTGCCGCGGGCTCGTCGAAGGTCGAGCTGATGACCTCACCCTTGACCGAGCGCTGCATGTCCGTCACTTCTTCCGGGCGCTCGTCGATCAGCAGGACGATGAGCGCGACCTCGGGATGGTTCGACGTGATGGAGTTGGCAATGGACTGCAGCAGCATTGTCTTGCCGGTGCGCGGGGGCGCCACGATGAGTCCGCGCTGGCCCTTGCCGATGGGGGTGAGCAGGTCCATCACGCGGCCGCTGATATTCTCCCGCACCGTCTCCATCTTGATCCGCTCCTGCGGATAGAGCGGCGTGAGGTTATCGAACAGGATCTTGTTGCGCGTCTCCTCGGGCGACTCGAAATTGATGGCCTCGATCTTCACCAGGGCAAAATACTTTTCGCCTTCGTGCGGCGGCCGCACGTTACCGGAGATGGTGTCGCCGGTCTTCAGGTCGAACTTGCGGATCTGCGACGGGGAGACGTAAATATCGTCCGGGCCGGGCAGGTAGTTGTAGTCCGGCGAGCGGAGGAACCCATAGCCATCAGGCAGAATCTCGAGCACGCCCTCGGCGAAGATGTGACCCTCTTTCTCACTTTGGGCCTGGAGTATCTTGAAGATGAGGTCTTGTTTGCGGAGCCCGCTGGCTCCGGGAATCTCGAGCGTGCGCGCGATGCGGCTCAGCTCGGTTATGTTCTTTTCTTTGAGTTCAGAGATGGTCATGTTTTTACCTGCAGGTAGGAGGTTCTACGGTTGTGAAGGGGATTATGCGGAAGGGGACTTTACGTTCAGGACGGGGTTGAAGCGAAGGCGGGGACGGCACAGGGCCGCGCGCCTGTTCAGGCGGCGCGGCGCTGGTGCTGCACTGGCTCAGACATCTTGCTGGCCGGCGTGGTAAAGGCCGCCGGGCTCGACTCGTGAAAGCGCACCAGCACCTCGTTAGTCGTATCCTGGAGGCGGGTGTTCGGCTTGTGCAGCTTGCGGGTGGCCTTGGAGGCCAGCTGGCAGAGCTGGTAGCGGTTGCTCACGTGGGCAAGTGCCCCATAAATTAGGTCAGAGCGCATGTCGTTCTTATCTCCTTCATCGCTTATTCTGGCCGCTTATGGCTGCTCCCCTTGCGAAAGGTAGGGGAGAGGCCCGGCGTACGCCGCCTGCGGTATGAGTGCATCGGTCCCAGAGGTCCTTGTCTGTTAGACGCAGAAAACTGGTGAAAAGCTTTAACTTTTCCTGCCAGTGACCCTGAAAAGGACACCCTTGCGCCGGGGCCGCGAAGACTTTCCCCGGTCACCACTTCAGGTTACGCAGAACCGTCTTCACCACTGTTCCGGCGAGGTTCGGACGCCAATCTTTTGAGGCAATGTACACCCGGAAAGAGAGACGAAGGAGGCTGTAAGCGCGCCGCCCTGACTGCTTTTGCACTTGGCACTAGTGAACTTAAACCCGGTGTCCCCCGAGGTCAACACTTTTTTTCATAGATAGTGACGAGAAGGATTCCATCTTCCATAGCAGGCGGATTGGGTGCAATTACGAGATAAGTCACTCGAGAAAATACCCTTCCAGCGACAGGGACCTACAAACTCTCCTGCTTTCCCTATTCCGCAGAACCCGGCACAGCTCAGCTCCAGTAGCTCCGATCCAGGGTCCGGTACTGGATCGCCTCGGCCAGGTGCGCCACGGTGATGGCCGGCACGCCCTCGAGGTCCGCGATGGTGCGGGCGACCTTCAAAATGCGGTCATGGGCGCGCGCCGTCAGCCCCTGCTGCTGCATGGCTCGCTCGAGTAGCTTCTCCGACTCGGGACTCAGCTCGCACCAGGTGCGGATCTGCCGCGAGCCCATCTGCGCATTGGCGTGGGTGGGCGAGGCGGAGGCGCGGAAGCGCTCGCGTTGAATCCCACGCGCGGCGAGGACCCGCTGGCGGATGGCCGAGGAGCTCTCCGCCCGGCTCCTGGCACGCAGCTCGCGCTCCTGCACGGCCGGACCCCCAATGGGAACGTCGATCACGGCCAGCA
>CAYQYM010000067.1:0-9389 GCA_964421715.1 uncultured Acidipila sp. | reverse complement strand
CCCGGCCGCGATTCGCGCTGCCATGTGCTTGTAAACCGCAAAGGATCACCCCGAGTTCGCACCCGCCCAGTTCGAAAGCAACTACAGCTACGGCGAAGTGGTCTCCGCCTCAGACCAGATCCAGCTCTATAAGTCCATCTGCCGCCAGTTAGCCACCAAGATGGGCATGACCGCCAGCTTTCTGCCCAAGCCTGTCGTCGGCGTCAACGGCAGCGGCATGCATACCAATATCTCCATCACCAAGGGTGGTAGAAACCTCTTCTGGGACCCGAACGGCGAAGAGAAGCTCTCCGGCTTTGCCTGGGAGTTTGTCGACCGCATCCTGACCCACGGCAACGACATCTGCCTGCTGCTGAACTCGAGCGTCAACGCCTACCGCCGCCTCGATCCACACTTCGAGGCTCCTAACCAGATCAAGGCTTCAGCCGTCGATCGCGGCTCCATGGTCCGTATTCCCATCGGCAACGAGAAGAGCTCCCGCGTCGAGGTGCGCTCGGTCGGCCCCGATGCCAATCCCTACCTGGTCCTCTACTCCATCTTTAAGTCCGGCCTCGATGGCGAGACAGCCAAAATCGCCAACCTGCGCCAGGCTGAGCGCTACCTGCCGGACAACGTCTACACCGCGCTCAAGAACTTCCGCGACGCCACCTGGACCACAAAGCTCCTCGGCGAGGACGTCAAGGCCCGCTTCGCCGACCTCAAGCAGGCCTCCGCCGACCGCTGCCCGCGCCTGCTCGGCACCTTCGTCAAGGCCCCCGAGGTCCAGTTCCACCACGAAGTCTACAACCAGTTCCTCTGGAACCAGTTCTAAAAGCCGGCCCGGTTAGAAAAAGCGGTCCAGCAGCAGAAGGTTCGGCAGCAGAACGTGATGCGGCAACGAAGAGCGGGCCGGGAGCAATCCCGACCCGCTCTTCTATCTCTGCACGCCAGCCACCTCACCCGGCCAGCCTCAGGCTGCCCGCGCAATGTGGATCCGGTGCTCCTCCTCTTCCTCTTCACTCGCCCCGTCGCGCTGGCGCACCCGCGCCACAATCAGCTCCTCGCCCATAAGCACCGCCATTGGCGCTACTAGCGGCAGCAGCTCCCCATAGATGCGCGTCTCCACCAGGATGCCCCACGTGAACATGAAAACGAACCAGATCGGCAGCACCCAGAGCCATACCCGCAGCACCGGATCCTTTAGCTGCCTGCGATACACATAAAGAAACGGCGCCAGGAAGCCCATCGTGCTCGCCAGTTGCGGGTAGTAGCGCAGCCGCGCAAAGCAGTGCAGGTTGAACGGGATCCTCGGGTAGTACTCCGACGCGTTGTGCTGGAAGGCATGGAAGACGATCAGGTGCCACGCGCCCCAGTAGATCACCAGCGGCAGCACCACGCCGGCCACCTGCGGTGCCAGCATCCTGCGCCAGTTAAATTGTCCCCGCCCATCCACCGCCGCCCGCAGCAGGTAGAACGGCAGCAGCAGCAGCGTCGTTTCCCGGTTCAGCGTCGCCAGCGCAAACAGCGCCACAAACCACACCGCTGGCTTCCGGAAATAGATCAGGTAAAGCCCGATGGCAAAAAGCGCCAGGCTCGGCATGTCATAGACAAACCGGAAATTCTGCACCGTGTGCAGCACATAAGAGACGACGCACAGCACCAGGAACACCGGGTACACCAGCACCTTCAGCAGGTTCTGCCGCGTAGCGCTTTCATAAATGCGCACTGCCACCCAGCCCGCAATCAGCACGCATGGTATCCCAAGCCAGAACTCCAGCACCTCGCCCGGGAAGATGCCCGTAGGAAAAAAGTAATGGTTTCTCGCCAGCCGCGAGGCATAATCCACCATCATGTGGTTGCGGTCCACCCACGTATACAGCGGAGCCATCAGCAGCCGCGTCTGAAAGGGAAGCCGCTCATACCCACGTTCAAACCTGTAGACATCAATGTAGGGAAACTCCAGGAACAGGTACGAGCCTACAAACTGCACCGTGGCCAGGACATAGAGCGCCAGCAATGCAAGCTTCCCTATGGGTAACTCAAACGTCAATCCGGGCCGAGAAAAAGTTATCCTTTCAGTAAACACCCTGCATTAGATGCATGATTGCTTCCGATTGCGCTCCCCCGTCCGGTGACTTGCTGATATAAATCAGCCCGGCGGCCCAGCCTAAACTTAAGACCCACCCAAAGCCCTGCTTGAGGCGGTGAACCGGATCTGGAGCGGCGGGGCATTCGCATTGCGACCGGCACGATCGTGGACGCGACCACTATTCACGTGCCATCTTCGACCAGGAACGCGCGCGGCGAACCCGACCCGGAGATGCACCAGACCAAGGAGGGTGGTATTTCGGGAGGAAGGCGCATTCCGGCTTTGCAAACTGGACACAGTCTCCGATTTCATCGACCAGATACTTCGATCGGACATGTAGGCTCCGTCGATGCAGCGGCATACAGGCCGTCGAAACTTGGACCGGCTGCATGCGGAAGTCTCTGGCCTCAGCGGAAGTGAGCGGTCTGTGCGACTCCAGCGAGATTCTGCTTCGATCGCTGAATTCGGGCAAATCAAATGGGGCGACTGTACAGCGACTGTACAGTTTCCCCATGATTTTTCCGTCCGATTGTCTAACCTGTTGGCAACAGGCTAGTTAGATATGGTGGAGGCGGCGGGAGTCGAACCCGCGTCCGAAAGTGCTGTCAGTGAGGAGAATCCATGCTCAGCCGAGTTCCGAAAGTTTCGTGTCCGGCGCTCAGAACCGGCAAGATGCGCAGGACACTAGCCTGTGGATCTCATCCAGGCGGCCCAGACGTAGCCGCTTGAACCAGTCTGCTGTGCGACGTACTTCTGCAGCCCGCAGACTAAGCCGCAGAGGACGGCAACTTATTTAATTAAGCTGCGTATGCCAGTTGATTGTTGGCAATTGTTGTTTTGCGAGCGATTACGGGTGCCCACACCCCGGCATGCCTCCGAACTGCAAACAATTCCGTCGAAACCGTGACGCCCCCTTTCCTGATCATAGTTTACTCCCATTTACGCGGCGTGCCCGCCGCCTCTATGCCCCGAAGGCAGCGCAACCTGATCAAATCGGGAGGCGAGCCGGTCAAGCGCCGGCGCAACTTCGCCGCCCGAGACAGGCTGGCCGTGGCCGGGTGCCACGGTCAGCGGCCTGAGCTGCGCCAGCTTCTTCACGGAAGCCCTCGCCTGCGCCCAATCTGAAGTGAAGTAGGACGGAGGCCCGTGCATCTCGGGCGTCTGCGTGGCTGCTGCCTTAAAGAACGATTCGGGCTTGGTGGTGCAGAAGGCGTCGCCAGCCAGCAGCAGGCGATCGCTCTCACGATAGAAGGAGAGGTGCCCGGGCGTGTGGCCCGGGGTCTCAATTGCCCGCCATCCGGGCAGTACCGCAGCCATGCTCGCCCCTGTGAACTCGTGCAGGGTCGGCCCCAGGTTCACGGGTCCGCGCGGGTAAAGTGGCGAGAGCACTGCCATGGCCCCGGCTGCCGAGGGCTCCGGCGCTGGATACTCCTGCTGGCCGGTGAGGTAAGGGAACTCGAGGGCATGCGCATAAACAGGTATTTTCCATGCGCTGGCCAGCTCGCCCGCGGCGCTCACGTGGTCAAAGTGGCCATGCGTGAGTACGATGGCGCGAGGCGCTGAGCCGAACTGCCGCTCTGCCCAGTGGCGGATGCGCGCGGCGGAAAAGGGCAGTCCGGCATCGATCAGGCTCCACGTGCCGTCTGCATGCAACACGCCGAAGACGTTCACGAAGATGATTCGCAGCCCGTGCACACCGGGCGCGATCTCGTTCAAGGCGACGACCTCATCGTCGGGCAGCGCAATTCTGTCCATTTGCCTTTAAGCCTCCGCATGCACAGTTGAGATGCATCGCAACCGCGCGATAAATGCCGCGATTCGAATGCTCTCACCCTGGCGGGTGCCCCTGGACAGCAGAGTTCATGTGCACGCAAGCGAGGCTGGCGACGCTGCGACGGCAGACTCCATGGCCCTCGGCCGGCTTCATTTCGTCGCTCATTCCACTGCATGCCCCGGTTTTATGCTGGAAAACTGCTGCTGCGGCGGCCTGTCTTTTTTAGAAACTCGGCGATGAGCGGATTGACGAGCTCAGGGGCCTCTTCGAGGATCCAGTGTGAAACGCCCGGAAACTTGTGCAGTGTGAGGTCTTCGACGTAGTGTGGAGTGCCATCGAGGGTTATCGAGTCGAGCGCCACATCATCAAGGCCCCACAGCAGCAGGGTTGGTGTTTTGATGACTGGAAAGCCCTGGCGGAGCTGGCGATGGAGACCGCCGCGCACAAAGGCCCTGTACCAGTTGATCATCGCGCGAGCGGCACCGGGCTGCGCGGCATTGTTGCGAAAGTCCTCCAAGGACGTGGCGGGAAAGCAGCCAGGCTTTTGTGCGGTGCGCCTGAGCATACGCGGAATCGCCGCAGCCCTGTTTGCGCCGAGCAGCGCCTCCGGCAGCCACGGAATCTGGAAGAAGCCCACGTACCAGGATTTCATGAGCTGCCGCGGATGCCTGAGCGCGCGAAAAAAGCAGGCTGGGTGCGGCACGTTTGCGATGATGAGTGCATCCAGCGCGCGCAGACGCCGCGCGGCAAAACACCAGGCCACGACCGCTCCCCAGTCATGAGCCAGCAGCGCGGTTGAGCGAGGCGCGAACTCACGCTGCGCGGCATCGATCAGGCCAGCCACGTCCGCCATCAGGTGCTCGATGGCATAGTTCTGCACGCCGTTCGGCCGAAAGGACCGGCCGTAGCCTCTCTGGTTGACGGCCCATACCCGGCAGCCGCACTGGTTGAGCATGTTGACCTGGTGACGCCAGCAGAGCCCAGTCTCAGGAAAGCCGTGAAGACAGAGCGCGAGCTGGTTGCCGGTACCTGGTCCGGAGTCAAAGACCTCAAACCTGCGTCCGTCTGCTTCGACGAGTCTGCGTGTCCACCCAGGAGTGTGCATCGTCTCGGCACTCATCCAGCCCGGACAATAGAGCCACGCCGTTTCAGGAGTTTCCGAGCTTGTCCAGGTTGATCGACTCGTAGTCTTTGTGCTCAATGCCGTCGCGGATCTGCTTCGGCGTGCGGCCCAGGCGCGTCATCTTGTAGGCGTAGGCACCCTCCTGGGCGCAGGTGGAGCAGATTGCGCCGTGCGTGCCCTCGAAGCAGCTATGCAGGCTCTGGTGGCCCAGCGACTTATCGCACCGGCAGTAGCAGGGCAACTGATAAAGTACGGGCTCCACCACCGCTGCCTGCTCGTAAACCTTTTTCTGCCATGGATAACGGAAGTACTCGCCGTTGAGCTGGCTTCCACTGAGAACCGGCGGCAGCTTCTGACCCTTTGCAGGGGCCTGCGCGTGGTAAGCCGGAATCTCATCAGCAGGGTTGGACCACTGGGCGTATCCGGCCGCGGTGGCCAGGCCCAGCATGAGGGTTGCTAAAAGGCGCTTCATGGCTCGATTTTATCCCGGCTCTCGCTGACCAGGCAAAGTCGCAGAGACCTGGATTGACCAGAATTCCAGCGAAAATCAGCAGGGCTATAACGGTGATTTGCAGGCAATCAAAATCCTGCCGGCTGCTTATATCGCATGCATACGCGGCCCGGTGGACCGGGCGAGGAGAGCGAGTAGGGCGTTTCTCGCACCGGATTCACGCCTGAGGCGTTGTGCCGAAGTGGGAAGTCAGTTAGCTCAGCGGGCCGGCCTGCAGATACTGATTTTCATAGCAATTCGCCTGGAATCAGCCACACGAACAAAAAAAGACGGCACGAACACTGAAGTGGTCGTGCCGGGAGGCCAGTGACGCAACTTAAAAACTTTTTGGGCTCTACCGCAGCCGAGCGCTACATACTAATAGATGCCAACTTGGCCAGAATGTTGCGGGCTTTCAATCTTTCTTCTTTTTATACCGAAAGCCGTATCTTTTGTCCAATTTCCTGTAGCATACCCGTCGATGGCATGATGCGCAAGTGAAAAACAGCAGAAAACGATTGTGATGGCGTCGGCTCGGTGGGGTTAAGCTGGAGAGGTGCTGAGGCGCAGGCAGATTCCGGACCGGATGGAGCGCCAAGTCTTCGAGCAGCAGGTCTCAGGGGCAGAAAATGTCTCGCCGCCCGGCGCTGGTTCTCACGCAGCATCGGCTGCGGGGCGGAACGCGCCGGCCGTCACGGCACTGCTGATGGCGGGGTCGGCCCTGCTGGGCGGCATCGCCGTCGCCCTCTGGAATCGCCGCACCCTGGCCGATATGCGCGATCGCCGGGAGGCGGAGCCGCTGTCGGCTGCCGATGAGGAAATTTACTAGGAGGCGCTTGCTACCGCGGCGTGTCCTGTCTCTGGTTCAGGGTGTAGATGACCTCGCCCGGGCGCGCGTAGTGCAGCCGCTCCCGCGCCTCATGCTCGATGGCATCCGGGTCACTTTTCAACTGCTCAACGTGCGTCTTGAGCCGGGTATTCTCGCTCTGCAACTGCTCAATCTGCTGCTGGAGCTGGCGGTCCTCGGCACGCTTCTGCTGGTAGACCGTCAATCCGTTCTGGCCAAAGACAGCGTGGTAGCCGAAGTAGCCGCCGGCCAGCATCAGGCCCACGGTAAGCATGCGGCGGCGCACACCGAGGAAGGTGTCCATCGCGCGCGCCGTCCATGCCTGAGTTCCTGCCTGCTTTGCCACTGCTGAACCTCTTCTTCTGCTGCTATTCGAGTACCCAGGCCTGTGCGGCCTTGCTGAGTGTCTCCATGTCGTCTTCCGAGCGGGCTTCTGTATAGACGCGAACGACCGGCTCGGTGCCGCTGAGCCGGTAGCAGACCCAGGCTCCATCTTCAAAGATTAGCTTCAGGCCGTCTGTGCGCACCACCTGCGCCACCTTGCGGCCGCCGAGCGAAGCTGGATCGCCTTTTACTTTCTCAGTGAACTTAGCTTTCACCTCTGGCGTCAAGCGGAAGTTTTCACGATTCGGATAAAAGGAACCAACCTTGGTAAACAGCTTCCTGAGCTGCTCGCCGAGCGACTTGCCGCGCGTGGCTACCATCTCGGCCACCAGCAGCCCGGCGATGACGCCATCCTTCTCCGGCACGTGGCCGCGGATGGTCAGCCCCGCGCTCTCCTCGCCGCCGATGGCGATCTTGTCTTGGTTGATCAACTCGCCGATGTATTTGAAGCCGACCGGCGTCTCATAGAGCGGAACCGCGTGGTGCTCGGCCAGCGCATTCACGAGGTTGGTGGTGGCTACCGACTTGGCCACGCCGTTCTTCCAGCCGCGAGTCTCCACCAGGTAGTCGAACAGCAGCGCGATGATGTAGTTAGGCTGAATGAAGGTGCGGTCACGGTCGACGATGCCGAAGCGGTCTGCGTCTCCGTCGGTGGCAATGCCGAGCGCGGCATCGACCTCGCGCATGCGCGCCTTGCAGTCGGCCAGCAGGTGGTCGTCCGGCTCCGGCGCGTGGCCGCCGAAGAGCACATCGCGGTAGTCATGCACGGTGGAGACCTCTATGCCGTGCTCGGCCAGAATCTGCGAGCTGTAGCCGCGGGCCGCGCCCCAGAAGGGATCGAACACGATGCGGATGCCGGATTTCCTGATTGCGGAGAAGTCCACAAGCTCGCCCAGCCGCTTCAGGTAATCCGGCTTTACATCTGCCTGTTCAAAGCTGCCCTGCGCCGGAGGTGAGAGCGGCACCTCGTCGCCGAGGGCGGCGATATTCGCCTCGATCCTGGCCGTCGTCTCGGGCAGGGCGGGCGCACCGTCCGGCGTCGAGAACTTGATGCCGTTGTACTCGGGCGGATTGTGCGAGGCAGTGAAGTTGATGGCACCACCAGCCTTGCGCTGGCGCACGGCATAGGAGATGGCAGGTGTGGGTGCGGGCTCTGGAATCACAATGGGCGTCACGCCGTTGACGGCAAGCACGCGCGCCGCCTCGTCCACGAAGTTCTCGCCCAGGAAGCGCGGGTCGCGCCCCACCAGCACCTGTTTTGAGCCGGACTGCGCCGCCACGTGCCTGGCGATTCCGGTGACCGCGCGGCGAATGTTGCCCACGGTAAATTCATCGGCGACGATAGCGCGCCAGCCCGAGGTGCCGAACTTGATTGCCGTCTGCATGTATCTCCTTGTTTGCCTCGCGATAGGATGTGCTTTGTTTGTCGATAGTAGCTTGCCCCTGCAGGCGTGCGCGTGGCAAGCGGAGCAGGCTGGGGCGAGCCGGCAGGAGGTGCAGAGTGGAGATGACATCGTGCGGCGAGGTGCGCCTGGCGCTGACTACCGTGGCCGGCCGTGAAGAGGCGCGGCGGCTGGCCGAGGCGCTGGTGGAGCAGGGCGCGGCGGCTTGCGTAAACATCGTGCCTGCGGTCGAGTCCGTCTACCGCTGGAAGGGCGCCATGGAACGCGCCAGCGAGCTGCTGCTCGTGATAAAGACGACGCAGGACCGGCTGGAGGCTCTGGCCGCAGCGCTTAGCGCCATGCACTCCTACGAGCTTCCGGAGCTGTTGGTGCTCGATGTCGAAGCCGGGTCCAGGGCCTATCTGGACTGGGTGCGCAGCACGTCTCGCGGCACATCTATAAACAGCTGAGATGTGCTATTCCCTTTTATGTGGTCAAGGCACTCGAAACTCTTCCTTTCGTTCCACGGTACTTCTTCTGGAGCGGCAATGAAAAACCGAAGAGCGCAGTCGCCCAACTAGCAGCGCGCTTATCGCCGCCTCTCCGAACTGGTAGATATTCGCAGGCCGGATGGCGAGCTCAAGCGTTGCCACCCTCAGATATCCCGAAACACCTTTGGGGTCGAGATGCTGCTTGCGGGCGTTCTCAACCAGGTGTTGCTGCTCCGTGGACACGCTCGGTCAAGATCACGGAAAGAGCTACGCGCCCTCCGTGAAGGCGAGGCAGATTCAGTTGCAGAGAGCGTCAGAAACGCGTGGAGTGCTCAAGCGCCCACCGCAGCCGGACCGGATAATAGCCCGCCCGTGCTCCTGGAGTGCCCGGCATGAAATGTGCCATTAACTTAAGAGACACTGGCACGAGGAGAGCAGAGGACACGAGGTAAACGGTGTCAACCGGAGCAGGTGGTGAACCTGCTTCGACAGATCGAAGTAGCAGTGGCAAACGGTAAGTCGACGGTGCAGGCCTGCAAGGAAGCGGAGATCGTGAAACAGGCGTATTTCCACTGGCGCAAGGAGTAGACGGTCTGCAGATGGACTAGGCGAAGCGGTTAAAAGGAACTGGACAGGAGAACTCAAAGCTGAAGCGTCTGGTAGCAAATCTGAGCCTGGATTGGTTCGGCATGGTGCCGGTCGTGCTGCCGAAGTCTAATCGCGTCGGTCCCTAGCATTATCACCGCACCCTTTCCAAGAAGCGCCACGAGATCAACCGCCTCTTCCGGTGCATGAAATGCCACAGCCATATCTTTTCGCGATTCCATACG
>CAYQYM010000066.1:0-9457 GCA_964421715.1 uncultured Acidipila sp. | reverse complement strand
GCGTGAGACCGACTTGAGCGCAAAGCAAAGAGCGCGGGCCTCTCGGGCGCGCGCTCTTGAGGATAAAACGGCGGTTTACTTGCCGGATAGTTTCTGCGACGCAATCTGCACGGCGGCGCTGTCCTTGTCCTTATCCTTGATCTCGGCGTAGAGCTTCTTCGCCTCTTCAGGATTTTTCACCTCATAAATGGCAGCAAGCTGCAGCCGAGCGGCGGACGCGGAGACGGTCGCCGCCGGGTTGGCGATCAGCCCCTTGTAAATTTCAATGGCGGCCTGATCATTACCCTGCTGGTGCTCGAGATTGGCAAGGGCCAGCTTGGCCAGCGCGGCCAGCCCGGCGTCGTGCGAGTCCGCGACCTTCTTCAGACTGCTCTCCGCGTCGGCGGTGCGGCCCATGGCCTGGTACGTGAGCCCGGCAAAGTAGCGCGCGTTGGTCCCAGCCTTGAACCAACTGTATTTGTCAGCCACCTGCAGAAAGAGAGGGTTGGCCGCCCGGGCGCGATCTGCGGCCGTGGCATAGGTCTTCTCATTGGGGTCTGCGGGAGCGCCTGGCTGCTGCAGTGGTGCGTCGTAGACAATCATGGCCTGACCGAACGCGACCTGAGCCCTGGCTGAGCGGTTGTTGTAGTAGAGAACGCCTGCAAGCACGACGGCTACAACCAGCACGATGGCGACTGCGGCCTTGATCACGGTCTGGCGGTTCTGTTCCAGCCAGCCGAGACCGGTGCTGGTTGCTTGTACGAAGCTGTCCTGCTTGAGTGCGTGACGGGTCTGTGTGTCCACGAGAAACCTTCTTGGATTCCTTCCAGGCGGGAACTGGGCAGCCAGGGCGATGCGAACTGCCTGCTGATAGATAGCTCAAGCTTATCAGTGGGGTACGGGAGGGTCAAACCATCCGGCATACAATACGTCGCGAACGGTCCCATCCATGGATTGCACAAAAGGGCGGCCGGCATGCATTCGGCGCGCAGGCAGTTTAATTCGAAGAATCAGTGGCCGATAACTCCGCTGGCGAGGGCAAACCGGGTAAGTTCGGCAGTCGTTCTAAGGCCCGTCTGATCCATGAGCGACTTTTTGTGGAACTCGACTGTCTTCGGAGATATGTACAAAGCCGCCGCAATCTCCTTGATTGTGCGCCCTTCTGCCACCATGCGCAAAACCTCGCGTTGGCGGATGGTCAGGCTGGCATGGCCTGGATCTGCGCTGGCGCTGCGTTCATGCTTGTGCCGGTCAGGAAAGGTGCTGCGCAGCTGGGAAGAGAGATAAACCTTCTTGCGCAGGGCCTGGCGAAGCGCCTGGTGCAGCTCCTGCGCTGCGGATTGCTTTGCTACATAGCCCAGAGCTCCGGCCCGGAACGCCGCTTCTATATAGTGCGGGTCCACCTGCTGCGTCACCAGCACCAGCCCGGCCTCCGGCAAAAGACGCCGCAGCGTCACCGTGGCGTCAATGCCGTTCATCTCCGGCATGCTGATGTCCAGCACGATCAGGTCAGGACGGAACTGGACGGCGTCGGCCAGGAGCTGTCTCCCGTTGGAAGAAATTCCGACTATTTCATATTCCGTTGCAAGCAGACCGGCAATCGCCTGGGCGACAAGCGTGTGGTCATCTGCGATCAGAATTCTCGGTCTCATCATATGTTCGCCACCTGCCATGTCCATTCCGTGGGATGCCACGTCTGGAGTCCGCTGCCGGAAGCCGCAGGCCACAAATAGCGTGCGCACAGATTGCAAGCGGTCAACCTTAGAGTGGGGCTTGTTCCGGCAAATGAAAATTAAAACGACCCGAGCTAGGCATAAACCTAGTTGTCCGGCGAAGTCACACGTTACTGCCCGGTGATTAGGTGGTTATAGCCGCTCAGCAGGTCTCGCACACTCTGCAGTAACTCCATGGGGTAAGGGGCGCTGTAGTAAAGGCCCGGTCGTGGCTCCAGAACGTCATCATCATAAAGCGTCAGCAGCAGGAGCGGCTTCGCCGGACGGGTGTGCAGCAGCCGATCCAGCAGCGGGAGGACCCGGCTGCGCGGCACGCTATGGCAGATCAGGACCAGGTCAGCGTGGACCGGGGAGCGGTCCACAGAGAACATCATTTCCCCGACCGAGCGCACCTGGTATCCAACTGAGCGCAGTACCAGTTCACGGGTTTCGAGCAGGTGCAGGTCGGCGCCGATCGAGAGAAGTAACCTGTTTTTACTACCGTGGTTTCGGCGATCCAGTGTTTTAGGTTTTGACAGTGTGCCGAGCCGCTGTTGCTTGATCGACAGCATGGTTGTGACCGGATTCAGAACTGGAACCAGCAAGGTTGACATCTGGGGGGCCTCGTCTTGTTTTCCTCATCAAAGTAGCGTCCATCTACCATGAATACAACTAGGCGGTAACATAGGTAACGTACGTTGTTTAATTACAAGAACGTGACCCTCAGGGATTTCCCCTATGGACCGTACACGCAGGCGCATACGCGGCAAACGCTTACAGCCCATTCTTTAAACTAAAACATTCAGGACTGCCCTGCGGAAGTCTCTCGTTACGGTAATGTCCGGCTACAAAAAACGAGGCCTGCCCAAATCGGGGGTCACAGAGCCCGCAATATTCATCGCACTGTAACCGTGCAGATGTGCCCGGTCAGGAAAGTCAGGGCAAACCGCAGAGAAGGGAGCTAGTGGACTTCGAGTGCGTCCACCGCAACGGAGACGCTCAGGCTGATAGCCGTCAGCCAGGCGACGGCGCGCGCCAGTGCAGTGGGATCTACGGCGGTTGTGTGCCGGAGGGTAACACGCTCGCCACCCGGTGCTTCGCCGCGCAGCAGGGTGTCCGGCATCTCCAGGCTGAAGCAGCGGTCGCCGCGATAGGTACAGGACGCGAGGTCTGCAATGCTGAGCGTGCGCGTGGGTGTCACGAGCATGCAGTCCGGGGGCGCCATGCGGTCCAGCAAGCTGAAGATTTCCAGCTTGGATTCGAGCTCGTCGGGAACACAGTCCAGGGCCAGGGTTGCACGGCGCACGGCATCTTCGACGCTGTTCGCGTACTCGATTCCATCTGCGCCGGACTCCTCTATCCAGGCCGCAGCGCTGCGCAGGTTTGAGGGCAGCACATCTTCAAGCACGGTGCGGAAGCCGGCACGCGCGCAGCGCAGCGCGAGGCTGCGACCCAGTGTGTCGGCCCCGATGACAGCGATGACCTCCTGCCGCATCGCAGGGCTCAAGGTTTACTGCTTGCCTTCGAGTGCGGCCAGGACGGTCTCAACGCTGGGCTTGGAGCTGCGCAGGTGCTCGCTGACGCGCTGGCGCTCTTCCGGCGTTAGCGTGGTGGAAAGGCTAAGCATGCGGCGCAGCGTCGTTGCCACGTCGTCTACATAATTCATCAGCCGAATGGCTTCGCCGGAAAGTGGCATCAGGGTTCCTCGTTGGCGTTGGATTGCTCTTGCTTCTCTATTCTCAGGGCGGGCATTACTTTTCGTAAAGCGGCCCCGGGCAGAGAACAGGGGGGAACTGCCCCGCATCCAAGTGGCAGACATGTCACAGAATCCAAATATTGAGTGGCCCCCAATGAACGACTGCGTTGATCAGGCACTTTTGACGGAGGCACGGGCTCCGCTGGCCACCTATCGCTTACAGATGCACGCCGGTTTTACGTTCGCTGATGCGGAGAAGATTGTCCCCTACCTTAAGCAGCTCGGCGTTGGCGACTTATACAGCTCGCCGATCTTAGAGGCGCGCCCTGGCAGCATGCACGGCTATGACGTCACGCGCCACGACCGCCTGAATCCGGAGCTGGGCGGCGACGAGGGATTCGCCCGGCTCACTGCCGCGCTGAAACGGTCCGGCATGGGTCTGCTGCTGGACATCGTGCCAAACCACATGGGCGTGGGCAACGACTCCGTGTGGTGGCAGGACGTGCTGCAAAACGGGCGGGCGTCCGAGTATGCGAACTACTTCGACATCGATTGGACGCCGCTCAAGCCGGACATGCAGGATAAGCTGCTGCTGCCGATCCTGGGGCAGCAGTACGGCGAGGTGCTGGAGAGCGGTGAGCTTAAGATTGCCCTCGACAAAGACGGCCGCTTTCGCGTGCGCTACTACGACCACAGCATGCCAGTAGCGCCGCGTTCGCTGCCGGTCCTGTTCGAAAATCTTGATGCGGCCGGGCAGGACGGCGCTGCCTCCAGCAGCACGGATCCGGCAGAAAAGCTGCCACAGGACTTCAGCGATTTGCTTCGGGAGCTGGCGCACATTCCCCCGCATGCGACGACCGACCCCAACCTTGCGGCACAGCGCCGCGAGCAGCTGGCAGACCTGCTGCCGCGCCTGCGCGAGCAGCTTCGCCGGCCGGAGCTAGCGTCGCTAATCGCGCGCGCGCTCAACCGCATCAACGGCAGGCCAGGTGAGCCGCGCAGCTTTGATCGCCTGCACGAGTTGCTGGAGCTCCAGCCTTACAGGCTGGCCTTCTGGCGTGTCTCCAGTGAGGAGATCAACTATCGCCGCTTCTTTGACGTGAACGACCTTGTGGGCCTGCGCATGGAAAATCCGCAGGTCTTTGCCGGAACGCACTGCCTCGTGCGCCGCCTGCTGGCGCGCAAGGATGTGACCGGCCTCCGCATCGACCATTGCGATGGGCTGTTCAACCCGCGCCAGTACCTTATACGGCTACAGTTGCTTTACATTGCGAGCCAGTGCCTGGGCGAGGTGCCCAGCGGGGAGACCGGGCCGAACGGAATCGAGACCGGGCTGCGGGAGGCGCTGCGCGGCTACGACTGGGCGAAGACGCAGGGGCCGCTCTACTGCGTGGTGGAGAAGATCCTCGAACCGCGTGAAAGTCTTCCGCGCGAGTGGCCGGTGCGCGGAACCTCTGGCTATGACTTCGTGCACTTTGCCAACCAATTTTTCATACAGCAGCAGAACCGCGTGCGCTTTAACGACTTATATGCGCACCTGCTCGGCAACGCGTTGAATCCGGATGACGTTATTTACCAGTCGAAGCTGCAGGTGATGGTCAATGCCCTGTCGAGTGAGACCTATGTGCTGTCCAATCTGCTGGGCCGCATCGCCGCTGCGGACCGGCGTGCGCGCGATTTCACGGATAACCTGCTCGAAGGCGCAATCCGCGAGACGATCGCCAGCTTCCCGGTCTATCGCACGTATATTGACGATCGCGGCCAGTACACGGAGCGCGATGTGCAGTTCATTCGCCAGGCGATTCAGCGTGCCAAGCGGCGCAACCAGGAGATCGATGCCACGGTGTTTGACTTCCTGGAGAGCGTGCTGCTGCTGAAGGGGCCGGAGGAGATTGCCGACCAGCGGCTCTACTTCGCGCTCAAGTTTCAGCAGCTGACCGGGCCCGTGATGGCCAAGGGAGTGGAGGACACGGCATTTTATGTTTACACCCGCTTCCTCTCGTCAAACGAGGTTGGCAGTTCGATGAAGGCTTTCGGCATTGATGCGGAGCTGCTGCACGACGCGAACCAGGAGCGCCTGCATCACTCGCCCGATACCATGCTGACCACCTCGACGCATGACACCAAGCGGAGCGAAGATGTGCGCAACCGGCTCAACGTGCTCTCGGAGCTGCCTTACCAGTGGGGCTCGGCGGTGCGGCGCTGGCAGCGCATCTACCAGCGATTCAAAACGACGCTGGAAGATGGCCGCACAGCGCCGGACGCAAATGAAGAGTACCTGCTCTACCAGACCATAGTGGGCGCGTGGCCCTGGCAGATGGAGAGTGCAGAGGAGCGTAGGCGATTTGCCGAGCGCATCAAGCAGTATGCGTCGAAGGCGCTGAGCGAGGCGAAGGTCAACCTAAGCTGGACCAGCCCAAACCCCGATTACCTGAAGGCGGTTCACGGCTTCATCGATGCGCTGCTGCTGAAGGGCCCGCGCGGGCGGGAGACGCAGTTCGTCTCCGTGCTGCAAACCGTCCTTCCCGTGCTTCAAACCTTTGGCGCGCTGAACTCCCTGGCGCAGGTGGTGCTCAAGGTCGGCTCGCCCGGCGTGCCTGATTTTTACCAGGGGTCGGAGATGTGGGACCTGAGCCTGGTGGACCCGGACAACCGCAGGCCGGTGGACTACGAGGTACGCACGGCAGCGCTCACGCACATGCAGCAGCGCGCGGCGGCAGAGGGCGAGCGTGCCGTGTGTGCGGACGTACTCGGAAGCCTCTCCGATGGCCGCGTAAAGCTGTGGGTCACGCACCGCGCGCTTGCGCTGCGTGGACGCCTGGGCGAAGTCTTCCGGCGAGGCGAATACATTCCCGTCGCCGTGGAGGGGACTCGCAGCCAGCATGCGTTTGCGTTTCTGCGCCGGCTTGCGGGCCAAAGCGTCCTGGTGGTGCTGCCGCGATTTGCCTGCCCGCTGATGGGTGCCAGGCCGCCGCTTCCGCTTGGCGCGGCCTGGGAGGACACGGCTCTCGTTCTGCCGGAGGGAGTGCGTGGTGTCTTTAAGAACGTGTTCACGGGCGAGCGCGTGAACGTTCGCTATGACGGCCGCGCTTTAATGCGCCACATATTCACGGTGTTCCCTGTGGCAATGCTGGCGAGCGAGTGAAACGTTTGAGCCTCCGCCGGGGTTCCGCTGCCGCGACGCTGTTACGCTAACTCCGCGCAGATGGCGCGGATTGCGGCCCCGAACTTGTCTGCCTTTGCCGGGCCAATGCCGGGGATCTGCAGCAGGTCTTCCTTGCTGCGTGGCGGGCTTTGCACCAGCGCGTGAAGAGCCATGTCCGTGAGCACGACAAATGCCGGCTGGTTCACCTTTCTGGCCTCGGCCAGCCGCCACTCGCGCAGCTTCTCATAAAGCGCGCTTTGGCGAACATCGTAAGCCGGTGGGGGCGCGGGCTCGCGCCGGCGCGGAGCCGACGCCCTCGCCGCGCTCATTTTAGTGTTGCCCGCCTGTTTCCCGCGGGGGTGGGTTGTCGTCGGCTGCCTTTGGCGCAGCAGGAACTCAGGTTCGCGGCACTGCTGGCCCTCTTCGGTAAGGCTGGCGCTTACATATTTGATGAGCTGGCCATCCTTCTCAAAAGTGCTGCTCTCAAGACGCAGCAGGCCTGCGCGGGCCAGCGCCGTGGCCAGCTCTTCAAACTCGGGGCGTGAAGGCGTGCCGTCGGGGCAGAGGTCTTTGTGCAGACGCCCGAGTGCACGCTGCTTCCCGTCGCGCAGCTCGGTCAGCAGCACGTAAGCCATGCGCCGCTCACGGGAGGTAGGCTCGCGAAAGCTCTGGGCAACGCAGTGCTCCGGCGCGCAGACATCGCACAGGCCGCAGGGCTCGGTCGCATCGTCCTCGTCGCCGAAGTGTTGAATGAGTGCAGTCATGCGGCAGATGCTGCCCTCGGCGAAGGTGTGTGCCGCGTTCATCTGCTGCTCGCGATGGCTGCGTTGCGCGGAGTAGGGCGCGCGCCACTCGGCATACCCGAGTGTGGCGTTGCCGTCGTAATCCACTATCGCGCCACCATACGTCACCAGCTTCTCAAGCGACTTCTCGAAATTTTCAAGGTCCATGCCCAGCGCAGCCAGCAGGTCGTCGCACGGCTGCGGCGTGCTCTTCAGGCGGCGAGAAATCTTCTCCAGATCGGTGACCGGAGGGTAGTCACGATCGAGGAAGAACTCGTGCTGACGCATGTCTGCGAAGGAGTGCAGCAGGATCGTGCGGCTCGCCTGGCCATCGCGGCCAGCGCGGCCTATCTCCTGGTAATAAGCCTCAAGGCTCGCCGGGAGCGCCGTGTGGATCACGGTGCGAACATCCGCCTTGTCGATTCCCATGCCGAAGGCGATGGTGGCAACGACTGCCTCAAGCTCGCCGCGTAGAAACGCGCGCTGCACGCGGTCACGGTGTTCGGCGTCCAGCCCAGCATGGTAGGCGGCAGCCGGGAAGCGCTCATTGAGATCGGTGGCAAGGGCCTCGGCCTCTTTGCGGCTCGGCGCGTAAACGATGGCAGGGCGGCGCGCGGACTCTCTGAGCAGGTCAAAGACAAGCTGCGGCCGTCGCGGCTTGGAGAGCTCCACCACCTCGATGGCCAGGTTGGTGCGGCGGAAGCCATGAATGAACAGAGCCGGATCGCGCAGGTCGAGCTGCGTTACGATGTCGCGCTGCACGATGGGCGTCGCCGTAGCGGTGAGCGCGATGACCGGCGCTGGCCGCAGCATGGGCAGGTGCCGGCCCAGCATGCGGTAGTCGGGGCGGAAGTCATGTCCCCATTGCGAGATGCAGTGCGCTTCGTCGATCGCAACGAGGCACGGGGTGCGCCTGGCCAGCATCTCTGGAAATCCCGGAACCCGCATCCGTTCCGGCGCGATGAAGAGAAACTGCAGGGTGCCGTTGAGGTAGTCGCGGCAGGCCTGGCGCGCCGCCTCGCGCGGCAGCCCGGAGTGGATGCGTGCGACGCGCAGACCCAGCGCGGTGAGTTTGGCTGCCTGATCGTCCATGAGCGCGATGAGCGGGCTGATGACGAGAGCCGTGCCTCCGCGCGCCAATGCCGGAAGCTGATAGCAGAGACTCTTGCCGGAGCCGGTCGGCATCACCAGCAGCGTGTCGCGGCCGCCTGCGGCGGCACGGCAGACGCCCTCCTGATTTAGGCGAAACCCGGGGAAGCCGAAGATGGAGCGGAGCAGGCCGGAGAGGTCTGCGGCAGGGCTGGAGTGAGCGGGCATCCTGAAGGGTAGGATAACCGCTTTGTGGCAGCAGACAGAGGCGGCGTGCGGCTGTCAATACCTGCTGCTACCTCTTGCTGCCCTTGCTGGACTGCAGTGTCAGGGTCGAGAGCTGCTGTTGGTTCCAATTCTCCCGAGACCGGCCTCATGGCAACATATTGCCGTGGTTGTTCTTCCCAGACAGTTGAGAGGGAACTTCATGGCACAGGAACTGAATGGCATCCGGATCGCAATTCTCGCGACCGACGGATTTGAGCAGTCAGAGCTGACCGGCCCGAAGAAGGCTGTCGAAGCCGCGGGCGCGACGACAGAAATTATCGCCCCCAAAGACGGCGAGATCAGGGGATGGAATTCCACCGACTGGGGCGAGAGCGTCAAGGTGGATAAGATCGTAGATCGTGCCAACGCTGCGGACTACGACCTGCTGCTGCTGCCAGGTGGTGTGCTCAGCCCTGACAAGCTGCGCATTGACTCCAAGGCGATGCAGTTTGTACGTGACTACGAGCAGACCGGTAAGCCCATTGCTGCGATCTGCCACGGGCCCCGGTCGCTGGTGGAGACAGGTTTCGTGAACGGCCGCAAGCTCACTTCCTGGCCATCCCTGCAGACGGATATCCGCAACGCGGGAGGCGACTGGGTCGACGAACAGGTTGTCGTCGACGGGAACCTGATCACGAGCCGCAAACCAGATGACATTCCTGCGTTCAGCCAGGCCATCATCCAGCAGCTCGGCAGCGGAGCGCTGCGCAAGGCCTCATAGGCGGCCAGAGAGATGAACGAAGCGGCTGGCCTGTGCGGCCAGTCGCTTCGTCGTTCAACATACAGC
>CAYQYM010000065.1:0-9574 GCA_964421715.1 uncultured Acidipila sp. | reverse complement strand
CGAGCCTGAAGGGCTGGTTCGACGAGATCGCCGCGCGCCCCGCCGTGCAGCGCGGCGTCCAGAGACTCGGCAACGTATTCGCGCGGCACCAGTGCCGCCGTGAGCCCTTCCCGGCGCAGCGCCTCAGCCGTTGCGCTGCCAACGGCAGCAATCCTCAGGTGAGCAAACCGCTCCCGCACCTCAGGCAGTCCGGCGCGCTCGGCAATCGCGCGCACCGCGTTCGCGCTGGTAACAATCAGCCAGTTATAGGAGGAGAGTGCTGTCAAGGCACCGTCGAGCGGACCGTAGGACGCCGGCGGCACGATCTCGATCGCCGGGATCTCGATCGCCTCTGCACCCAGCGCGCGCAGCGCCTCTGACAAGCGGCCGGCCTGGGCGCGGGCCCGCGTCACCACCACGCGACGTCCGGAAAGGGGACGTCCGGGGAGAGCGCATCCGGCGAGAGGGCCAGGCAGGCTCACTCGCCCTCGCCCTCCAGCAGCGCGGCCGCGCCCTGTTCGATTAGCTTGGCTGCCAGTCTGTGGCCCAGCTCCTTCGCATCGGTGCCGTGCTGGCGCGTCAAGGCCTCGCGCAGCACCATCGAACCATCCACGCGCCCCACCGCCGCCATGGCCTCCCACCCCTGTGCCGAGGCCGCGCAGTATATCCCGATCGGCACCTGGCAACCGCCGCCGAGCGCACCCAGCGCCGCCCGCTCTGCGGTCACCGCAAAGCGCGTCTTTTCGTCATCCAGCGGATGCAGTGCTTGGATTGTCGCCGCATCGTCCTCGCGCGTCTCGATGGCCAGCGCTCCCTGCCCCGCTGCCGGGCAGAGCACGAGCGGCGAAAACCGCTCCCGCACCAGTTCGGTCAGGCTCAGCCGATCGAGTCCCGCACTGGCAAGCACAATCCCATCCACCTCGCCGTCGCGCAGCTTGCGCAGGCGCGTGTCCACGTTTCCGCGGAACTCGATAAATTCGACATCGTGCCGCGCGGCCCGCAACTGCGCCTGGCGCCGCCGGCTGCTCGTGCCCACGCGCGCACCCGGTGGCAGTGCGGCGAAGCTCTCGTACTGCACGGACAGAAAGGCATCCCGCGCATCCGCACGCGGAGGTATCGCAGCCAGCGCAAACGGAGGTCCCAGGTCGGTCGGCAGGTCTTTCAGGCTGTGCACCGCAAGGTCGATAGACCGGTCGAGCAGCGCCTCTTCAATTTCCTTGGTGAACATGCCCTTGGCACCCACCTTTGCAAACGAGATGTGCTGCATGCGGTCGCCCGTGGTACGAATCACCTGGACCCCTACCTCGTGACCCCAGGCGCGCAGCGCCTCCGCCACGTGATTGGCCTGCCAGAGCGCAAGCTGCGAGCCGCGCGAACCAATCCGGATCACGCGCGCTCCCCGGCAGCCAGCGTCCCGTCTTCTGACAGGTCTTCGGCCTGCTTTGCGGAAGGGCGGGCATTCACATTCGTGACGGTCTCTGAGCCGCCTGCTTCGGCAAGTTGCCTCTCCTCGGCCTCGCCTAGCCGGAACATCGCCCGGATCGTCTCCAGCGCTCCGGCGTCTCCCGCAGCCGCGGCGCCCTGGATGGCTTTAAGCGGCAGGTGCAGGAATTTGTTCGCCAGCCCGCGCGTCACGCTCTCTATCACGGCAATCTGCTCCGGCGTCATCGCCTGCAGCCGGCCGTGGGCGCGTTTCAGCTCCGCCTGCCGCAGCCCTTCCATGACGCGCTGCAGTTGCACAATCACCGGCGCGGCCTCAATCGTCTGCAGCCGCCGCCGATACCGTTCCACCTCTTCGCCGATGATCGCCTCGGCCCGCTCGGCCTCGATGGCGCGGCCCGCCTTGTGCGACGCAGCCACGGACTGCAGATCGTCGATGTCATAGAGGAAGACACCCTCCACACGATTCATCGCCGGGTCCACGTCGCGCGGTACGGCAATATCGATGAAAAACATTGGACGGCTGCGCCGGCGCTGCAGGAATAGCTGCCCGTGCTCACGCAGAAAGATTGGCCTGGCAGAGCCGGTTGAGGTAATCACGATGTCGGCCTGGTCTGCCTGCGCATATAGATCTTCAAATCGCAGCGGCCTGCCGTGGAAGGTCTGCGCCAGCCGCAGCGCGCGCTCATGCGTGCGATTGGTCACCATCAGCGAGCCTGCTCCGTGGCGGATGAGGTGCCGTGCCGCCAGCTCACTCATCTTGCCTGCGCCCACCAGCAGCACCCGCTTGCCCTCAAGGGAGCCGAAGATCTTCCGCGCCAGGTCCACCGCCACGGAGGCGATCGAGACCGAAGAGCTGCCGATCTCCGTCTCTGTCCTTACTTTTTTGGCCACATTCAACGCCGATTGCAGCAGGCGGTCCAGCGTGCCCTGCGCCGCGCCCACCTGCCGCGCCACCTGGTAGGACTCCTTCACCTGCCCAAGGATCTGCGGCTCACCCACCACCATAGAGTCCAGGCTGGCTGTTACGCGAAAGATGTGCCGCACGGCGTCCTCCTCCACGTGCTCGAAGACGTGACTGCCAAGCGAGCCCTCAATGTGAAAGTAGCACTCCAGGAATTGTCGGAGATCAGGTCTCTGTGTGTCGTGGCAGGCAATCAGCTCTACGCGGTTGCAGGTAGAAAGCACCATGCCCTCGCGCACGCCGGGCTGCGCCACCAGGGACCGCGTGGCCTCGGCAAGCTGCTCCGGCGCAATCGCCAGTTGCTCGCGCAGCTCCACCGGCGCGGTCCTGTGATTTACACCTGCCACCAGCAGCTTCATGGCCAGGAAAACCTGTGGACGGAGCTGAATAGATTTGCCGCCCAAACGCTGAGCATCACCAGGAAGACGACCGAGGAGAGAAAGACGGCGCGCCGCCCGCGCAACCCGCGGCTGCGACGCACCAGCAGTAGTGCCACATAAACCCCCCACATCACAAACGAGAGCAGGACCTTGGGGTCGAGAAAATAAGCAGCGCCCACGTGCTCCTGCGCAACCAGCGAGCCCGCCAGCAATCCAAGTGTCATGCAGCAGAAGCCCGCCACCAGCGTGCGCTGCGCAATCTGGTCCATCGTGTCCAGCGGCGGCAGCCACTCCAGAAAACCCGGCGTCTGCTTGCTCTTGAGCCGCCGCTCCTGCGCCAGGTAAAGCAGGCTGGCCAACAGGCTGAAGATCAGCGCCGCATACGCCCCCAGCAGGGAGACGATATGCACCAGCAGCCATCCGCTGCGAATGGACGGCGAGCTGAAGGTGTAGCGGTCGGGCCCCATCGCAGGAATAATCACCAGCAGGAATGCCAGCGGCAGCGCAAACAAGCCAAACGAGACGGTCCGGTACGCAAGCCAAGTCAGCAGGAAGGCGCTTGTAATCAGCAGCGCCAGCGTTGACTGCACCTCGCGCATGCCGAGCGGCATCCACCGGTGCGCGTCCACCAGCATTTCGATGACAGAAACAAAGTGGAACAGCCAGGCCGTGGTGGCAAAGCTCAGGCACAGCCGGCGTGGGCGCGCGCGCCGCCACAGCACCGCGGGCACAGCCGCAGTGCCGGCGAATCCGTAGAAGACGACGGCCACTCGAAGCCAAAGCAGGAACATTGCGCTAACAGACAAGTATATGCTCCGGCTGCGCCTCTTCTGGCAGTTCGGGCTGGCAGTTCGGGTCGCCTCGCCTTGGCCGCCCATCGCGCGCCGCACCGGCGCTTTTGACCTCACCCAAGGGTTTTTCTCCGTCCACTGGCGTGCCTGCCCTGGAACGTGCATCTTTGGTGCGTAGGACCGTGGTCGCGATTTTGAGTGCGCTGCTGCGCCTTGAAACGGACCGAACCCGGGCACTGCTCCGGGCAACGCCGGCTCAACCAGTTCAGAGGAGAGACTTATGACGGATTATCGCATTCGCGCAGGTGAGATCAGCGAAGACCAGATCACTGCAATGATGGAAAGCTACTCGGCCAAGTGGCCCACCAGCTTCTTCCTGGGGGCGTCCTTCGCTTCGATGATCGCCTCGCTCGTGCTGAAGACGCAGGGCAAGGACAACATGGCACTCTTTGTCGGCCAGTGGGCGGCACCCTTCCTCATCCTGGGCACCTATAACAAGATGGTCAAGCAGCACGGCTCGGACGCGCGTGTAAACGACTCCGGGATGTAGAGGCAGCCTGACCGGGGGCGAAGTACCGGCCTGAACGGCGCCCGGCAGCCGGTCAAAACGGCTGTCTGGCTGCAGCCAGCAGCCCGGCAGCCGGCCGGGGGCCTCGTGCCCCCTACCGGCTTGCACACCCTTCGCGGTATGCTGGCCTTTCCCCGTGCCTGAAACACCAGCCACTCACGAGGCCGCGCAGACGCCACTCATGCGCCAGTACGCTGCCGCCAAGAAGCAGCATCCTGACGCGCTGCTCTTCTTCCGTTTAGGCGACTTCTACGAGCTCTTCTTCGAGGACGCAAAGACCGCCGCGCGTGAACTCCAGATCACGCTTACAGCGCGGGACAAGGAGCGCGCTGTGCCGATGTGCGGCGTGCCCTTCCACTCCGCGGAGGGCCATATCGCGCGGCTGCTGCGCAAAGGCTACCGGGTCGCCATCTGTGAGCAGCTCGAAGATCCGAAGCTCGCCAAAAAAATCGTTCGCCGCGAGGTCACCCGCGTTCTGACTCCAGGCACTGCGCTGGACAGCGGTCTCGGTGCGGAGCGCAATAACTACCTTGCCTGCCTCTACTCCGGCGGCGAGGTTGCCGCGTTCGCGCTGCTCGACCTCTCCACCGGCGACTTCCAAGCCGCCGAGTTCAGCGGCCCCGGCGCCCTGACGCTCGCTGCCGAAGAGCTGCTCAAGGCCGAGCCCAGCGAACTGCTGCTGCCCGCCAGCCTTGACCCCGGCCTGGCGGCGCAGCCACTGCTCGACCGCGTGCGCACTACCACCGCCGTTGAGGACTGGGTCTTCGCGCCCGGGTACGCTGTGCCGCTGCTGGAACGGCAGCTCTCCGCGCACTCGCTCGATGGCTTCGGTCTCGCCCGCCACACCTGTGCTGCCATCGCTGCCGGAGCGGTGCTGCACTACGTGCGCAGCACGCAGCAGCTTGAGCCCGGCCACATTGACAGCCTGCGATTTCATCAGAATGCAAACCACCTGCAGCTTGACGCTGTCACGGTGCGCAATCTTGAGCTCGTGGAGCCGCTCTTCAGCGAGTCCGGCGCAGAGGTTACGCTCTTTCACGCGCTCGACTGCTGCGTTACGCCCATGGGCAAACGCATGCTGCGGGCGTCCATCCAGCGTCCGCAATTTGATCGTGAAACGATCGAACAGCGTTACGCAGCCGTCGACACGCTGTGCTACAACCTTATTCAGCGCGAGGAGTTGCGGCGCGCCCTCGACGGCATTCTCGATCTTGAGCGGCTGCTCGCGCGGATTTCACTCGACAGCGCCGGGCCGCGCGACCTGGCCGCGCTCGCTGCTTCGCTCTCGCGTCTCCCCGCGCTCGCCCTGTCGCTTCGCGGCTGCGAGGCTCCGCTGTGGCAGAGTGCCGCAGCGCGGCTGGACACGCTCGAGGACATCTGCGCGGCCATCCAGAAAAAGCTCGCCCCCGAGCTGCCCCTCACGCTGGCTGAAGGCGGCGTCATCGCAGCCGGTGTAGACCCTGAGCTGGATGAGCTGCGCAGCATCAGCCAGAGCGGCCGCCACTCCATTGCCGCCATTGAGGAGCGCGAGCGCACCCGCACCGGCATTCCATCGCTCAAGGTGCGCTTCAACTCCGTCTTCGGTTACTACCTCGAGGTCACCAAGGCAAACCTGCAGCACGTACCCGCCGACTACGAGCGCAAGCAGACGCTCGTTAATGCCGAGCGATTCACCACGCCAGAACTCAAGGACTACGAGGTGCGCGTGCTCACCGCCCATGAACATGCCATCGAGATCGAAAAGCGGCTCTTCGCCGCGCTGCGCGCAGAGGTGCTTGCCCAGGCGGCGCGCATCCGCTCCACCAGCCGCGTCGTCGCCGAAGCAGATATGCTGGCCGGCTTCGCTCATCTTGCTGCACTGCGCCACTACACACGCCCGCAGCTTGCAGAAGATGGGGTGCTTGAGATCGGCGCCGGCCGCCATCCTGTGATCGAGTGCCTGATGGAGCGCACAGGTGAAGGCCGATTCGTGCCCAATGATCTCTACCTGGATACGGCCACGCAGTCGCTCGTGCTGCTCACCGGACCCAACATGGGCGGCAAATCCACTTACCTGCGCCAGACGGCCCTGCTCGTCATCATGGCGCAGATGGGCAGCTTCGTTCCGGCGGAGCGAATGCGCTACGGAATGGTGAACCGCATTTACACGCGCATTGGCGCGAGCGATAATCTCTCACGCGGCCGCTCCACCTTCATGGTAGAGATGACGGAGACGGCCAGCATTCTCAATACAGCCACCGCGCGATCACTCGTGCTGCTGGATGAGATGGGCCGCGGCACAGCCACCTTTGACGGACGGTCGCTCGCGTGGGCCACTCTCGAATACCTGCACGCGCACATCGGCGCGCGCACGCTCTTCGCCACGCACTACCATGAGCTGACGCTGCTGGCAGAGCAGCTGCCTCGCCTGCGCAATCTCCGCGTCTCTGTAAAGGAGAGCCCCAGGGGCATCGTCTTTCTGCACACCATCGAGCCCGGCGCTGCCAGCAAGAGTTATGGCATTGAGGTGGCGCGCCTGGCCGGGCTTCCGCCGCAGGTTATCCGGCGCGCCCGCCAGGTGCTCAGCCAGCACGAGCGCTCTGAGCGCCACAACGTCTCGGTTGAGACCGAAGCGCCGCTCCAGCTCACGATGTTCACGCCGCTCTCACAGCAGGTGCTCGACCGGCTTGAACAGACCGACGTCAACACCCTCACGCCTCTGCAGGCGCTCAACCTGATTGAAGAACTCAAGGCCGAGATCAGACAGGCGCAGAGCGGAAAGGTGCAGGCATGACCTGTATGCAAGGGCTGAAACTGCGCCGCGAGGTGGGCCAGCTCATGATTACAGGCCTTGAATCAGCGTCACTCTCTGCCACCGAGCGCGCCTGGCTGCGCATGCTCGCGCCCTCCGGCGTCATCCTTTTCCGCCGTAATATCGAGGCTCCGGAGCAGGCAGCATCACTGCTGCGCGAGGCAACCGAGGCCGCTGGCGCGCCGCTTTTCCGCTGTGTCGATCTCGAGGGCGGACTGGTGGACCGGCTCCGGGACGCGCTCGCGCCCATGCCCTCTCCCGCCGCGGTCTTCGCCAGCGGCCGCGCTGCGGACCAGAGCCAGCACGGCAGGCTCATCGGTCGCGCCGCGCGCATGCTCGGCTTCAACATTACCTTCGCCCCCGTGCTCGATCTCGCGCTGCCCATCTCCTCCAAGGTCATGCGCACGCGCGTCGTCTCCGCCGACCCGCAGCAGGTCACGGCGTATGCCGCGCGCTTTCTTGATGGTCTCGCCGCAGAAGATATCCTCGGCTGCGGCAAGCATTTTCCTGGCCTAGGTGGCGGAACTCTGGACTCACACGCCGCGATGCCGGCCATTGAAAGAACCAAGCAGGAGATGTGGGAGCAGGACCTCACGCCATTCCGCGCGCTGGCCGCGCGGCTGCCCATGATCATGGTGGCGCACGCCACCTATCCGCAGATCACCACCGATGGCCTTCCCGCGTCCATCTCGTCTTACTGGATCACCACGGTCCTGCGTAAGCGCATCGGCTATCGCGGCATCGTGATTACGGACGACATGGAGATGGGCGGCCTGCTCACGCAGGTGTCTATCGAAGAGGCCGCCGTGCAGACCGTGCTCGCCGGCTCGCAGCTTCTGGAAATCTGCAAAGACCCCGCGCTCCTCTTTCGCGCCTATGAGGCGCTGCTGTCGGAGGCAGAGAGCTCGCCCGCATTTCGGCGCCGCATCGCCGCCGCTGCGCGCGCAGTGACGGAACAGAAGCAGCAGTGGCTCTCTGCGCTGCGTCCGGCCACCCCGCGCACGGCGCAACTCAAAAAGCTGAAGCAGGAGATCGAAAGCTTCACCGCCCGCTTGTCCTTGCCGCAGGCTCGGAAGGAGTCTGCGCGATGACCCCCGCCGTAAGACCGCTTCCCTTTCGGCCCATGACTGTTGCCGGCGTCATGAGCGGAACCTCTGCGGATGGCATTGATGTTGCCCTCACTCGCATCGAGGCCGGAAGAGGCTCGCCGAAGCTCAGCCTGCTTGCGCACACCAGCAGCCCGTTTCCGCCGGCGCTGCGTCGCGCCGTTCTTGGGGCCATGAGTGCTGAGGCCCTCAGCGCTGCCGCGCTCGCACGGCTGCACTGGAGACTCGGCATCGCCTATACAGAGGCAATCGAGCGGGCACTCGCGCATGTTTCCGCTCCGCTCGACCTGGTAGGCTGCCACGGCCAGACGGTCTATCACCAGGGCCTCGCTGAGTCCTACGCGGGCAAGCGCTTCGCCTGCACCTGGCAGATTGGCGAGCCGGCACTCATCGCCAGTGCGCTCCAGGTGCCGGTCGTCTCAGACTTCCGCCCTGCAGACATGGCCGCCGGAGGCCAGGGCGCACCGCTCGTTCCGCTGCTTGACCTTGTCTGCTTCGCGCATGCGAGCCGCGCACGCGTGCTGCAGAATATTGGCGGCATCGGCAACCTTACGCTTGTGCCCGCAAACGCACGGCCCGGGCAGCTCATCGCCTTCGATACCGGCCCGGGCAACATGGTCATGGACGCAGTGGCACAGCAGCTCTTCAAAAAGCCCTTCGACCGCAACGGGAGCATCGCCGGCAGGGGCCAGCCGCTCCATGCCGTCGTCGATGCGCTGCTCAACCGGCCCTACTTCCGGCTGCCGCCGCCTCGCTCTGCGGGCCGCGAACAGTTCGGCGCGCAATATGTTCACGAACTGTTACAGATGTGCCATGGCGCGGCTCCAGAGGACATTCTGGCCACTGCCACCGCTCTCACCGCGTGCAGCATCGGGCTTGCCTACCGCCGTTTTGTCGCGCCTGCAGCGGGGCCGTCGCCCGTGGACTATGTTCTTTCCGGCGGGGGCGCAAAGAATCAGACGCTCCGCCGCATGCTGCGCGAGCAACTGCCCCAGGTCTGCACGCTGACTGACAGCGCGGCGCTCGGCATGCCGGTGGAAGCGAAGGAAGCCGCGGCCTTTGCTTTGCTGGCCTACTACACCTGGCACCGCCGCCCGGCAAACGTGCCCTCCGCAACAGGTGCGGCGCGACCCGCGCTGCTGGGGCGCATCAGCTATGCCTAGATTCGCAGTCCTGCTGCGAGCAGCCTCGCTGTTCATCGGTTGCTCGTTGACCGCATGTGGGCGATATCATCCACCCGCGAACACGGCCGTTATGCTCATTGAAAGCAGCCCCACAAGCCTTGACCCCCGCGTTGGTATCGATGCCCAGTCAGAACATATCGACATGCTGCTATTCGACGCACTCGTGCATCGTGACCGGCACTTCGGCATGCAGCCCTGGCTGGCGGAAAGCTGGCAGCAGCCCGATCCGGCTACCTGGGTCTTCCACCTGCCCCACGGAGCAAACTCCAACGCTGGCCACAGCCTCACCTCTGCGGAAGCAAAAAGGACACTCAATCCACTTCTATCCGGCGACGTAACAAGCCGGACGGCAGACGCTGTCAACAATATCT
>CAYQYM010000064.1:0-9642 GCA_964421715.1 uncultured Acidipila sp. | reverse complement strand
TTTGTCGGTCGGCAGGCGTTCCATGGTTTTGAGGTGTATTGGTAACTGGGGGCGGCGCCGGTGCGGCTCCACGTTCATCACGTCCCGGGGGGCCTGGTTTTCGTGGTGCGCGAGCGCCGCCCAGTCAGCATGCGCGGCGGCGGGCTGCAGCAGCGAGGCCACCAGCAGCGCCGCGCCGCAATGCACCCGCAGAGAGCGCAAGGACGATGAGGGCAAGAGCCTGGTCCGTGGCATGAGCGTGCCAAATCGTATGCCGATGTGGAGGGAAGGGTCAAAACAATTCCGGTGAATGGATGTGGCCGGCGCAAAACGAAGCTGCCCGCGGGCCACGCGCCGCCCCCACGACAGCAGGAGACCGGGGAAGGTGGGCGCAGGCCGGTGCTGCGGGCCGGGCTCCGAGGCCATTCGGGTTCCATTGCAGCCGGCAAGCATAGACCTACCTTGTACACCTTGTGCGTGCAGTGCGATGCGTGCCAGCCATGGCGGCGTTGCGTCTACTGCGGTTTCTGCGGCGGTTTGGTGGCAGAGGGTGGCGGAGCCGGCGCAGCGTTCGGGTCCTTGGTGACATCCGAGGTTGAACCCGACGAGCCGATCTCCTGGCCCCCGTAGAGAATGCGGACGCTGGACCCGAAGCGCTTGTAATTGGTGTACTTGACCGTTTCGCGGATGTGGACATCCTGGCTCATGTAGCCCCTGCCTCCGGCGAAGTGCAGCACGCCCTCACCCCGGGTGTAGACCGGGAACCAGTAGCGGCCGTCCACCTGTTCGCGGTAGGTGGTGAACGGTGGCGAGAGGTCCTCGTGGCCGGCGCGCGTGTCATCGGGCACGTTCTTGCCGTTGGTGACAACGATCTGGCTGTCCTTCTGGTCCACCCAGATGCGGCCCTGGAAGTAGCGCTTGTTCTTCTCGAGGATCTTGGGCTTTACGTCGAAGACGTAGGTTTCGAGCTCGTCCACCTTCTGCTTGCCGACATAGGTGACGTCATACTGGCCGACGCCTTCCCGGGTGAGAACGAAAGGCAGGCGGTGCTCGATGTCATCGAAGTCTGCCGGGCTCATACTAAGGCGGCTAAGGGTGTTGTCTGGTGAAAAGACGACCTTCTCAAACTTGCGGCCGGCCTGGTCGTAGCTGATGTCGGTCACCTGGAAGTACTGGCCGTCTGTCTTGCCGTCGTCATCCACGGTCTCGACGCGCACGCTGCGTTCATAGGTGTAGTTATCCATGGCCTGGCGGAACTGCGATTCCTTCTCGGTGAAGGTAGCGATGATCTGCTGTGGCGGTATGGGCGGAGGAGTGGTGTCCAGCGCGCCGAAGCCGGAATCGAGCGGCATGGCCGTGTAGGAGACCTGTCCAGAGGCGGCTGGTGCAGCGGCAGCAGCGAGGCAGACCAGCAAGGGCAGCGAGAGGACAAAGAGGGACATCGGGCGGGTGAGACTCCTTTGCCGAAAAACCGGGCAGGGCTGGGACGCCGCTTACCTCAGCCTTCGAGATGCCACTCCACTATAGACGGACGGATGCTGAGAAAAGCAACCTGCCCGGCGCACGAAAGCGGCGAGTGAGATCATGGCGAAACTTCTTAGCTGGCCCGAGGAACTCAGGATTAGAATAGGCACGCATCCTCCCTTTCTCATGCAGGAGTTCTACCGCATTGCGGCGCTGGCCCGTTCCTCTGACGCCTTTAACAGGACACCTTATGCGCACCTTCTCTCGTCCCTATCTCTCCGGCTTCGTACTCAAGTCCACGGGCCTGCTGCTTTCGGCCGCTGCGCTGCTCGCGCTGCCTGCCCGGGCGCAGGCGCGCCGTCCCATGCAGTTCAGCGATCAGATGAAGATGCGGCGTGTTGCCGACCTCGATGTCTCTCCAGACGGGCGCTGGGTGCTCTTCTCCGTAACCGACGTGGACCTGGCGAAGAACACGCGTACGCCGCACCTGTGGCTCGTTGCGACAGCGGGCAGCGAAGCGCAGGCGCTGACGGGATCGCTAGCGGGCGAGAGCCGCGGGCGCTTCTCACCGGACGGGCGGCAGATCGCCTTCCTGAGCGCGCGCGACGGCAACCAGCAGATCTGGCTGGCGGCCTTTGACACGGACGCCGGCACGCTTGGCGAACCGCATCGGCTGACAAGCCTTTCCACTGAGGCGGATGGGGAGACCTGGTCGCCGGACAGCAGGTCGCTGCTCTTTACCTCTGCGGTTTACCCGGACTGCCCGGACGACGCCTGCGCCCGCCAGCGCGAGCAGGCGAAGAAGGACTCGGCGGTGAAGGCGCGGGTCTTCACGCACCTGCTGCACCGTCACTGGAACACGTTCACCGGGGACCGCCGGAGCCACCTGTTCCTGGTCTCTGCCGAGGGCGGGGCGCCGCGCGACCTGAACGCGGGCGACCCACACGAGGTGCCGCGCTTCTCGCTGGGCGGCCCGGATGGCTACGCGTTTGCGCCGGATGGCAAGGAGGTGGCCTTTGAAGAGGACACGGACCCGGAGCAAGCGACCAGTACCAACGCCGACATCTACACGCTGCGGCTGGATGAACCTGCAGCGAGGCCGGTGAAGGTCTCAACCGGCGCCGGCGGGGACTTCTCACCGCGCTACTCCCCGGACGGCCGCTACCTCGCATGGCGCTCGCAGGTGCGCGCCGGCTATGAGAGCGACCGCTTCCGGCTGCTGCTGCGCGACCGCAACGGCCATGGGTCTTCCGGCCCGGGGACGAGTCCGACGCGTGAGCTGATGCCGAACTTTGACCGCTGGGTGGACGCCTTTACATGGTCGCCCGATTCGAAGTACATCTACTTCACCTCCGGCGACGCGGGCGAGGAGCCGGTATATCGAGTGGAGCTGGCCAGCGGCCGGTATAAAGAGCTGGCGCGCGCCGGCGAGTATGACGATATACACCTGCTGCCGGGCGGCGGGCGGCTTGTGGCCACGCGGATGACCGTGCGGCAGCCGGCGGAGATCGTCGCGCTGGAGCTGAACGCGAACGGAGAGGCCACGCCGCTTACGCACCTCAACGATGCGCTGCTGGCGCAACTCGACCTGCCGGAGATGGAGCGCTTCTGGTTTACTTCCGTGGGTAAGGTACGGGTGGAGGGATTCCTGATCCGGCCGCCAGGCTTTGACGCCGGCAAGCGCTATCCCGTGAAGTTTCTGATTCACGGCGGACCGCAGGGCGCGTGGGGCGATAGCTGGAGCTACCGCTGGAACCCGGAGCTGTTTGCAGCGAATGGCTACGCTGTCGTAATGATCAATCCACGCGGCTCTACCGGCTACGGGCAGGCGTTTACCGATGGCGTGAACGGCGATTGGGGCGGCAAACCCTATGCTGACCTGATGCGCGGGCTCGATTACGCCGAGCAGCGCTACGGCTTCCTGGACAAGTCACGGGAGTGCGCGCTGGGCGCGAGCTACGGCGGCTACATGGCGAACTGGATTCTGGGCCACACGGATCGTTTCCGCTGCATCGTCACGCATGACGGCATGTTCAACCCGGTCTCCGCCTATGGAACGACAGACGAGCTTTGGTTTAACGAGTGGGAGTTCCGGGGCACGCCGTGGGAGAACGCGGCCAGGCCGGCGCGCCTGGACCCGTACCGCAGGTGGTCTCCCATGCTGTTTGAGACCCACTTTCATACACCGACGCTGGTCATCCACGGCCAGCTCGACTACCGCCTGGACGTGTCTGAGGGCTTCCAGCTCTTCACGGCCCTGCAGCGGCTGAAGGTGCCCTCAGAGATGCTTTACTTCCCGGACGAGGGCCACTGGGTGCTGAAGCCGCAGAACAGCGAGCTCTGGTACAGGACGGTGAACGAATGGGTGGACCGGTGGACGAAGTAGCGAGCGCAAACCGATGAGCTTTGGCCGGGCCAGGAAGCCGCGCGCGCCGCTGGAAGAGGAGGCGCTCTACGAGTACGCCATTGGCGCGCTGGGGCGGCAGCCGCGCACGGTTGCGCAGATGAAGCGGCTGCTGCGCGCGAGGGTGGAGCCGGAGGAGGCGGGAGAGCGTAAGGTCTCAGCCGTCATCGCTCGATTGAAGGAGCGCGGCTACCTGAACGACAGCGCCTTTGCGGAGAACTACACGCGCCTGCGGCAGGAGAACGCCAGCCTGGGCCGCCGGCGCGTGCAGCAGGACCTGATGGTGAAAGGCGTTCACGCCAATGTGATTGGCCGCACGCTGGACGCAGCTTACGAAGCGGTGAACGAGGAGGCGCTGGCCCGGCAGCACATCGAGCGCAGGCGCATTCGCCGGCCGGAGGACGACCGGCAGACCGCGCGCGTGATGCGGCTTCTGGTGCGCGCAGGCTTCTCGACGGCAACCATCTACAAGATCCTGCGCCAGTGGGATGCGCCGGAGGCAGCGCTGAGCGCGGTCGAGAGCCTCGAGGCCGAGATGTCCTCTGAGACGCCGCCGCACGATGAAGACGGGGAGCCGGCCTGATGCAGGAGACCTCTCCGGCGCGCACCGCTCTGCGGGGTGGCGCTGCGGCGCGCGGCGGCGGTGAAGTGAGCGAACGGACGGGGATGACGGAGGCGAACGCGGCGCTCCGTATCGTGGCCGCAGACTGGTCCGGGGACCGCACCGAGGCCGGGCAGCGAAAGAAGATCTGGATCGCGGACGACCGCTGCGGAGCGTTGGAACTGATCGGGGGAATCACGCGAGCGGAGGCGGCGCGCTGGCTGGCAGAGGCTGCGCTCGCGACGCCGGGGATGGTGGTGGGGCTCGACTTCGCCTTCTCATTTCCTGCATGGTTCCTGCGCGAGTTGGGCTGCCCTACGGCGCACGACTTCTGGCAGGTGGTAGCCGGGCAGGGCGAGCAGTGGCTGGGCCGCCAGGCCACCGGCAGGAACGGTCACCTCTGGGGACGGCCCGGCTGCCAGCGCCCGGCAGAGCAGGGGCCGCCGCTCTGGCTGGGGCTGAGGAAGACAGACCGCGACTTCCGGGTGAATGGCATTACGCCGAAGTCTCCCTTCCAGGTTGGCGGCGCGGGCTCCGTGGGCGCAGGGTCTATCCGCGGAATCGCGCTGCTGCCCGCGCTGGCAGAGGCAGGATTTTCGGTTTGGCCGTTTGATGAGCCAAGGCTGCCGCTATTGCTGGAGATCTATCCCCGGCTCTTCACCGGACCGGGAGCGAAGAGCAGCCGCGCCTTTCGCGAGCGCTGGCTGGCCGAGGCCGCCGAGCGGCGGTGGCTGCCGCCGGAGGTCCTGCGGCAGGCTGCGGTCTCGGAAGACGCCTTCGATGCCCTGGGCTCCGCGCTGGGCATGCGACTGGCTGAGCCGCGGCTGCGCACGCTTGAGCGGGTCACCGATCCCGAGGCTCGTCTGGAAGGGCGGATTTGGTATGGCAAAACCTGTGCGCAGGACGGTTGACGAAGCAATAAAAATTATCGTTTACTAACATCTGATGCGAGCCTCCCCTCCCGTCCCCACCCGGAACTTTCGCGAACTCTGCGCAGAGCACGGCCTTACTGCGACTCACCAGAGGCAGGTTCTGTACGAGGTGATGCAGACGATGCCGGGCCACCCGAGCCCGGAGGAGGTCTACGCCCGCGTCAGGAGGCGGGTGCCTGCCATCTCGCTCGCCACGGTCTACAAGAACATTCATCTCTTCGTGGAAAGAGGCGTGCTGAAGCAGTTGAGCGTACACCACGGCTCGCTGCGCGTGGAGAGGAACAACCTGCATCATTACCACCAGGTCTGCTCGCAATGCCGCGAGATCAAGGACATCGACGAGAAAGACCTTGGCACACTTCCAAAGGTCCATACGCTGCCTGGAGGCTTCGAGGTTGAGCGCTACTCGATCGACGTGATCGGGCTCTGTGCGCGCTGCCAGGCAGAGAACACCTCGAGGCGCAGCGGCAACGCAGGTTCGCCCTGACGCGTACCTGGCCGTGAGCCTGACTTCCTGAAAACAAACGCAGCCGGGCCCGCTCAGAGGAGCGGCCTTCGGCTCCCCTCCCTCAGAACGAACCACCCGCAAGGAGAGAACAATGGCCAGCGAGCCTACCGAATTTACCGCACAGGCGCACTCCGAACCGAACGCGCAAGCAGCGGGCGAAGCCCAGTGCCCCTTTATTCCGAGCGCATCGAACGGAGCTGCGCCAGGCAACACCGCCGGGCGCCACGCGCCACGCAGCAATCGTGACTGGTGGCCCAATCACCTGCGGCTGGACCTGCTGCACCAGCACTCGGAATTGTCTGACCCGATGGGCCAGGCATTCAATTACGTTGAAGAGTTCAAGAAGCTGGACTATTGGCAGCTCAAGAAGGACATTGCCGCCGTGATGACGGACTCGCAGGAGTGGTGGCCTGCCGACTTTGGGCACTACGGTCCGTTGATGGTCCGCATGGCCTGGCACGCGGCGGGTACCTACCGCACCTATGACGGCCGCGGGGGCGGCGGGCGCGGACAGCAGCGCTTTGCCCCGCTGAACAGCTGGCCTGACAACGTAAACCTGGACCGCGCGCGGCGGCTGTTGTGGCCGGTAAAGCAGAAGTACGGCAGACAGATCTCCTGGGCGGACCTGCTGATCCTGGCAGGCAATGTTGCATTGGAGACGATGGGCTTTAAGACCTTCGGCTTTGGCGCGGGAAGACCCGACGTGTGGGAGCCGGACCAGGACGTGAACTGGGGCGCGGAGGCCACGTGGATGGGCTCGGACATGCGCTTCTCCGGCGAACGCGAGCTTGCGAATCCGCTGGCGGCCACGCACATGGGACTTATCTATGTAAACCCGGAGGGCCCGGAGGGCAAGCCCGACCCGGCGGCGGCCGCGCATGATATTCGCGTGACCTTTGGCCGCATGGCGATGAACGACGAGGAGACCGTGGCTCTGATTGCCGGCGGCCACACCTTCGGCAAGACGCACGGCGCGGGGCCAGGCCATCATCTTGCGCACGAGCCCGAGGGCGCGCCCATCGAGAACCAGGGCCTAGGCTGGTCAAGCTCGTATAAGACCGGCATTGCCGGCGACGCGATCACCAGCGGCATCGAGGTGACGTGGACAACCAGGCCGCGCGAGTGGACCCATGACTACTTTGACCACCTCTTCAAGTACGAGTGGGAGCTCACGAAAGGCCCGGGCGGCGCCTACCAGTGGAAGCCTAAGGGAGACGCAGGCGCGAACACCGTCCCTGATGCGCACGATCCGAACAAGAGGCACCAGCCGGGCATGCTGACCACCGACATCGCCCTGCGCGTCGATCCGGTGTACGAGAAGATCTCGCGCGACTTCCATGCACATCCTGAAAAGTTTGCCGACGCGTTTGCCCGGGCCTGGTTCAAGCTGACGCATCGCGATATGGGCCCGAAGGCGCGCTACGTTGGCCCGGAGGTGCCAAAGGAAGACCTGATCTGGCAGGACCCGGTGCCTCCGGTCGAGCACCCGCTGGTCAACGATGCGGACGTGAAGGCGCTCAAGGCGAAGGTGCTGGCGTCCGGGCTCACGGTCTCTGAGCTGGTAGCCACAGCGTGGGCCTCGGCCTCGACCTTTCGTGGGTCAGACAAGCGTGGAGGCGCGAACGGTGCGCGCATCCGCCTGGCTCCACAAAAAGACTGGGACGTGAACCAGCCGGAGCAGCTGGCCCGCGTGCTCGGCGTGCTTGAGAGTATCCAGACCGAGTTCAACGCGTCGGCCACCGGCGGCAGGAAGATCTCGCTGGCGGACCTGATTGTGCTCGCAGGCGCAGCCGCGATTGAGAAGGCGGCAAAGGACGCGGGCTCAGAGGTGACGGTTCCCTTCACGCCGGGCCGCACGGATGCGAGCCAGGAGCAGACCGACGCGGAATCCTTCGAGGTGCTTGAGCCGAAGGTGGATGGCTTCCTCTCCTATGGCTACAAGGACCCGGAACCGGCCGAGGTGGCGCTGCTGGACAGGGCACAGCTGCTGCGGCTGACCGCGCCGGAGCTGACCGTGCTGATTGGCGGCCTGCGCGTGCTGAATGTCAACTACGGCGGCACGAGCTTCGGCGTATTTACCGACAGGCCCGGCACGCTGACGACGGACTTCTTCGTAAACCTGCTGGACATGAAGTATGCCTGGAAGGCGACCGACGGGAGTCAGAACACCTTTGAGGGCCGGGACCGCAAGTCGGGCGAAGTGAAGTGGAAGGCGACGCGCGCCGACCTGATCTTTGGCGCGAATGCACAACTGCGCGCCCTGTCTGAGGTGTACGCATGCTCAGACTCCCAGCCGAAGTTTGTGCATGATTTTGTGAACGCGTGGCACAAGGTGATGAACCTTGACCGGTTCGACATCATTCACACCTTGTGACTTCTAACGGCCAGCAAGCGGCGGTAGAAGCAAAGGCCCTGCGCACAATGCAGGGCCTTTGTCGTGTTTGTGAGGCAGCCACGCCCGCGCTGATAATCTGAAGGCTATGCACTACCGCTCCGGCAACGACATTCGCGAGACCTTCCTGCGCTTCTTTGAGACCAAGGGCCACCGCCGCGTACACTCCTCTTCGCTGGTGCCAGCCAACGACCCGACGCTGCTGTTTACTAACGCCGGCATGAACCAGTTCAAAGATGTCTTCCTGGGCCTGGAGCACCGCGACTACAAGCGCGCAACTACCTCGCAGAAATGCGTCCGCGCGGGCGGCAAGCACAACGACCTGGAGAATGTGGGCTTCACTCGCCGGCACCACACGTTCTTCGAGATGCTGGGCAACTTCAGCTTCGGCGACTACTTTAAGAAGGACGCCATCGCCTACGCATGGGAACTGGTGACCTCGCCCGAGTGGTTCGGAATTCCCAAGGACCGGCTCTACGTCACCATCTTCAAGGGCGAGAACGGCGCCGGCGGCTTTGCGGTCCCGCGCGACGCGGAGGCCTATGAGCTGTGGCGCGCAGAGGGCGTGCCTGCCGAGCGCATCTTCGAGTTCGGCGCGAAAGACAACTTCTGGCAAATGGGCGACACCGGGCCGTGCGGACCCTGCTCGGAAATTTTTTACGACATGGGCCTCGAGGCGGCGGAGACGCCGGGCGTCGACAAGCCCTTTGGCCAGGATGACGCCCGGTATGTCGAGATCTGGAACCTGGTCTTCATGCAGTTTGACCGCAGCGCAACGGGCGAGCTGGCGCTGCTGCCCAAGCCCTCGATTGACACGGGCGCGGGGCTTGAACGCATGGCGTCTGTGCTGCAGGGAAAGCTTTCAAACTTTGAGACGGACCTGTTTACGCCGCTGATTACGCGGGCCGCCGGGCTGACCGGTCGCGAGAAGAGCAGGCAGACGGCTGAGCCGGGACGCGACGCTGCCTCGCTGCGCATCATCGCCGACCATGCGCGAGCGGCGGCTTTCCTGATAGCGGACGGAGTGCTGCCAGCGAATGAGGGCCGCGGCTATGTGCTGCGCAAGGTTATGCGGCGTGCCATCCGGCATGGCCGTTTGCTTGGCCAGCAGAAGCCCTTCCTCTACCAGATGGTGTTTGCCGTGCGCGATGAGATGGGGAACGCCTATCCAGAGCTGAAGGAGAGCGCCGAGCGCGTGGCCAGGGTGGTGGAGGGCGAGGAGCGGCAGTTTGCGCGCGTGCTGGAGGTGGGGGCAAAAGAGCTTCAGGATGTACTGAGCGGAGCAAGGCTCGACGGCAGGAAAGCCTTCCATCTTTACGAGACGTTTGGCCTGCCGCTGGACTTCATGACAGATGCCGCGCG
>CAYQYM010000063.1:0-9663 GCA_964421715.1 uncultured Acidipila sp. | reverse complement strand
CGTGCCGTCCACATAAAGATTCAGCCTTCCGAGCTCCTGCGCAAGGGCCGGCGTCTTCTCCGTGGGAACGTTGATGAAGATAAGGTTCTGGCTCGTCGTCGTGCGCAGCTGCCCGTCGCCATAGCGCTCAGCCAGCTCCGCGGCCGCGGCAAGCTGGTCGCCGCTCAGCCGGCCGCGCAGCACGCTTGCGCCCACGTAGCTCAGCCCCGCCTGCCGCTGCCGGTGAATGCCCGCGTGGTCGCGCTGCGCTCCGTCCGGCACCTGCTCCGGCGCTGCCGCCGGGAACTTCTCGCCAAGCCGGCCTTCGATCTCGCCCAGGAATCGCTCCGCCGTCCATCCTTCCTTGAGGAAGAGGTGCTTCAGCCGCGCGCGCTCGCGGCTCTCGCGCAGCACCTGCTGGTCGCGGAAGATCTCTGCAATCGTCCGCACTACGTCGAGCGCGCGCGCCTGCGGAATGAAAGCATCGAGTTTCAACGCCAGGTGCGGCTCACGTGAGAGCCCGCCGCCCACGCGCACCGTGTAACCCAGAACATCTCCGCTGCGCACCGCCGTCAAAGCAATGTCGTTGATCTCCGGATAGCAGCACCAGGACGTGCAGCCGGTGGCGCAGATCTTGAACTTGCGCGGCAGGTTGTAAAACCCCGGGTTGCCAATCAGCGTCTCCGCAATTTCAAACGCAAGCGGCGATGCGTCGAAGATCTCATCCTCCGCGATGCCGGCCAGCGGACAGCCAGTGACGTTGCGCACCACGTCGCCGCAGGCCCCCTTCGGGGAGAGCCCGATGCGCGTCAGCGCGTCTACCACCTCGGGAATCGATTCAATCGTGAGCCAGTGCAGCTGGATATTCTGCCGCACGGTGATGTCCGCAAGATTGCGCGCATGCTGCCGGGTCAGCCCGGCGATGACGCGCATCTGTGCAGCGGTGAGTATGCCGTTGGGAATGCCAACGCGCATCATGAAGAACTCGGTGGCCAGCCCCTCGCCGCCCTTGCCGCCGGTCGCCCCCACGCCATCGCCCTGCGTGTAGATGCCCCACCACTTGAAGTAGGCCGACGCCCACTCCGGCACCACGCTGCTGCGCCCCGCGCGTGCAAACTGCCGCACCTCGTCAAACACGAGCCAGGGATTCTTCTCGCGCTTCAGGCGCTCCAAGCGCTGGGCCTTGGTTTCCTTCAGTGGGGTGGCGGTGGCAGGTGTTGTCATAATTCTCGCTATAAAGGAAAAGGCCCGCAGGCGATGAGGCTGCGGGCCGGGTGATGAAGATGGCTTAACTTGCTCTGTGCATCATCGGAGACAGAGCTTAGCAGAAGCCACTCGACACGCCGGCGAAGGTGCGACAACACGGCATGGAGTGGCAACGCATGGATTCAGGTTAGCGGTCATGCCGCCGGGGGTCAAGCGAGCGCGCACCGCCTCTGTTTGAGAAGGCTTGCCGGGCGCAGCGGGGATGAGCCGGGTTCGATGACCGCGCAGCCGCTGGAGTTGAGGCGAACCTGCGCCTCACCGCACGTCACGCCACTAGAAAGAGAACGTTGCGCGCAGATAGATGATCCGGTTTCCGTTGCCCTGCCCGAAGGTGGACTGGTTCAGCGCGGTAGACCGCCCGAACAGCGGCGACCCGAGCACGCTGACCGGTGGAGCGGCATTCACGCGGTTCAGCAGGTTCTGTGATTCCACGCTCAGCTCGAGGGAGTAGGGCCGCTCGACGGTGGCCTTTTTGCCTGCCGCCGGCTCCGCCTTCTGGGCCGGCCCCAGGGCGAAGGCACGCGCAACGCTCAGGTTTAGCAGCATCACCCTGGGCCCGTTGAAGTAGTTAATCGGAATGCGCGCCTGGTCTGCCGCGGGCGTCAGGTTGAAGCTGCCGTAACGCGTCACGGCCACGTTTGCGTCGCCGGGCCGCGCGTAGGCAGGCCGGTCGTTAAACTGGGCATCGCCATCCAGGTCGTCTCCGAGCACGATGTTGAACGGCGAGGACGACTCAAACACCATGAAGGGCGTTGTGTGGAACTGCCAAGGGAGGCTGGTAAGGCCGCCGATGTAAAACCGGTGATGCTGGTCGTCCTGCGCGCGGCCGTAGTCTGCGCGCAGGTTGTATTGATTGGAAGGGAAGCTGGTGAGCCCGGCCGTATTCGCCTTGGCGAAACTCATCACGTAGCGACCATAGAGCGTGACACGGCCGGTGCGGATGCGCCCGTACCACGACAGGCGGTTGCGCCCGGAGTTGCCCTCCGACTGGTACTCATATAAGTTCGCGCTGCCGCCCAGCGGACGCGTACCGCTGGCCGGATTTGCCGGGTCATAGGTACCGGGCAGCGGGGCGTTGATGTTGCGCGTGAGAAACAGGTCGATGCCGCGCGTGTGGATGTACGTCACCGCCAGGTTAAGGCGCTTGAAGAACTGCCGCTCCAGGCTAACGCTCTCCTGCACTACGTAGGGCGAGTGCAGCCGCGGGCTCACCTGGTAGGTCGTAGGGGCGACAGCGGTGCCCAGCATCGACGGATCAGGGAAGTCCGGGTAGAACGCGGGCGCGTTCACCACGTACTCCTGCTGGTTGATGCCATTCTGCCGCGCCGCGGTCAGAATGCCCGTTGAGGGAAACCGGTTGTAGAAGATGCCGGCGCCGGCGCGCAGCACACCGATGGATGGCTTGCCCTTCGGCCCAGGTATCGACCAGGCGTAGCCGAGGCGCGGTGCAAAGTCGGCGCGGTCGTGAATGTGGTTTTGCGTCTCGAAGCGTAGGCCGTAGCTCAGCGACATGTCGGGCCGGAACTTCCACTCGTCCTCGGCATACAGTGCGGCATCGCTCACGCTGACGACGATACTCGGCCGCCCGGCGATGAGGTTGAACTGGCTGGCACCCCCACCCTGCGCCTGGATTTGCTGAAAGCTGAGTCCGGCTGCGAGCCCCTGCAGGGTGATGCGGTAGGCCTTCAGCGAGGGAAAGATGAACTTGCCGTTATAGCCGCCTGTGGAGCGGTTTGCGTCGCGCGTGTAGCGGTAGCGCAGCCCGAAGCGGATAAGGTGACTGCCGCTCTCGCGGGAAACCTGGTCCTGCAGCTCGTAGCGGTCCTGGTTGTCGCGGACAAATCCAAGGTTGCTGCCGCCCGAGGTAAAGCTGCCCTGGACGACGGTTGTGGGCGTGATGCTGAGCGGCGTCTGGTAATTGCGGTCGCGCAGATACTGCAGACGCGTTTCATTAGCCCAGTGCTCGCCATAAATCTGCGTGTCTCCAAGCTGAAAGGTCTGCTCGGAGACGGTTGAGTTCTGTGCCTGCTCCGGCAGCTGCAGCTGGCTTGCGACCTGGTTGCTGTAGGTCGTCGTGTCCAGCACATATCGAGCTGTTACGGTGTGTCTCTTGCCCGTTGTGAAGTCAACGCGCGGGGCAATGTTGGTCGCGGCCAGGGGCGTGAGCAGCGCCCGGTTGAAGTTCACCGGGTTCAAGGTGGCCGGGTCCAGGGTAACGGCATTGATGAACGATTGTCCCTGTGCGTTCTGCTGCTCCCCGTTCAGCGCAAAGGAGGCCTTGCGGCTCAGCGGGCCGCCAAGGTTTCCTTCCTCGTAAATGGCGTGATAGCCGGGCTGCACATAGACGAAAGGGTTGCGCGAGTTGAAAGACGAATTGTTGCCCAGCATCACGAACTCGCCGTGAAACTTGTCTGTGCCCGGCTGCGTGAGAATCTCGACGCGGCTGTAGCCGATGGTGTCATACTCCGCGGCAAAGGGATTCTGGTTGATGCGAATCTCGCGAATGGCGGCCTTGGGCGGCAGGTGTCCGCCGCTGTATCCGTCCACAAAGGTCTGCAGGCCAGAGTCGCTGTCTGCGTTTGCGAGCATCTGGAGCTGCATCTGCAAATCGCGCGGGTTGCTGGACAGGATGTCCAGGTCATGGCCTCGCATCACCAGCGCCGTCTGGTTGCGGTCGGCGGCGGTGGCCGGGCCCTCGTCGGCCTCGGCCGAGACCTGCTGCTGTTGCACCTCGATGCGCAGCTTGAAGATCAGCCGCACGGCAGGAACCGGCTCAGCGTGGCCGGCTTCGGACTTCCCCTGCTCCCGGTCCTGCTCAATATTTACTGTGCGTTGCTGTGAGGCGAAGCCCTCTGCCTCCACCGCCACCGTATAGCTGCCGGGTGCCAGGTCGCGGAACTCGAAACCGCCGTCTGTGCCGGTGATCGCCTCGCGCTGCTGGCCATCGGGCAGCGTCAGGGTCACGGTCGCCCTGGGCACGAGGGCGTCGAGCGGGTCAAGGAGCACGCCGATGATCGCGCCGGTGACGGCATTTGCGGAAGCTGGTGCCGCCTGCCCGGCTGCGCCGCTGCCACGGGAATCCTGGGCAGGCAGGGCCAGGCCGGAGGTATCCTGGCCCGCCTTGAAGCGCGCGGCGCGAAGCGGGATAGCGGCCATCCAGGGCACAAGGAGGAGGGTCAGGGCTCGGTTGCGCTGAGCAGGAGCCAACAGCCGAGAGATTGCCATTTAGATTCCGCTTGGAACGCCCCCTGGAAGAAGTAAGTAACGCAGTGACGAGGACGGCATCGGGTACTACGCTCCTGGCTGCAAGCGCGTCCGGGGCACGCGCGAAGGTCAGGTTGCCGTTTCCTGCCTGTTTGCGCGGTGCCTTGGCAGGATTGTACCCCGGCAGTTCGAGAATGTATGTACTTTTTAGTCCAAACGTCGATTTGCCTTCCCCCTGCCTTCTCCAGCACGATTTACACGCGGTTGCTGTGCGCCCGGCTGCTGTTGCATAGGTTTAGCCCACCATGGAAAAGGAAACGCTCCCCCTGTCTATAGCCTCCGGCAGCAGCCAGGCTCCCGCGTGCTTACGCTCGACGGTGACCCTGCGCATTCTTTTCGAGCTGCAGGACGCCCTGCGCTCGGACACGGCGCGCGTCACGGTGCTGGACATCAGCCGCATTCCCTATATGAACTCGGCTGGAATGGGCGCGATCATTAACTTCTTCGTCTCCCGCCGCAAGAACGGCTGCGAGCTGATCGTGGCCGGCCCCCCACTTCCGCGGCATTGGGCGTTTTAAGCTCACCCGCGTAGACCAGTTCATCACCGTCGTCGATGGGGTGGAGTAGCGGACAGCCTCAGGTCTCACCGCGCGCAGCCTTACCTGCCGAATCGCCCGCCTTTGCCTTCAAGTCGCGACATAAGGCTCGCGCCAAAGATCGGTACCCTTCCCCGCCGGGCTGGCATCGAATACAGTTGACTCTACACATGACTGCCGCCGCCATCTTGGGGTCCGGCCCAGCGGTAGACCGCGCGGCCCTGCCTCTCACCCGCCGTCTGAGAGACAAGCACGGCCGGACAATCACAGACCTGCGGGTCTCCGTGACCGACCGCTGCAACTTCCGCTGCGTCTATTGCAGGACCGGCAGCGAGGGCGCGCAGTATGCAGAGCTGGCCATTGCGGATTATCTGCGGATGGTGCGGGTCTTCGTCTCACTGGGGATTGAGAAGCTGCGGCTGACCGGCGGCGAGCCGCTGCTGCGGCGCGGTCTGGTGGAGCTCGTGCGCGAGCTCTCCGCGCTGAGAACAATCACAGGCGAGCCGCTGGACCTGGCGCTCACCACCAACGGGCACCTGCTGGCCGGCATGGCCGCCGCGCTGCGGCAGGCCGGGCTGAGGCGCGTCACGGTGAGCATGGACGCAGTGGACCCCGCTGTGTTTGAGCGCATCACGCGCGTGCCGGGCAGCTTTGCTCATGTGCTCGCCGGCATCTGCGCCGCGCGCGAAGCCGGACTTGGCCCCGTAAAGGTGAACTGCGTGCTGCTGCGTGGCTTCAACGAGGACCAGATTGTCCCCTTCGCCCGCTTTGCGCGCGAAGCGGGCGTGATCGTCCGCTTTATCGAGTTCATGCCTCTTGAAGAGGACCGGCTCTGGACCCCGGCCTCGGTGGTTCCGCTGCGCGAGGTCATTACGCGCCTGGAGGAGTTTCAGCCCGTTGTCCCGCTCGAGGCCAATGCGCCCAGCGAGACCGCCCGACGCTACACCTTCGCAGACGGAATCGGCGAGATCGGCGTGATTGCGCCCGTGTCACAGGCCTTCTGCGGGCAGTGCAGCCGGATACGGCTGACCTCTGACGGCAGAATCCGCACCTGCCTGTTTTCACAGTCAGACCACGATCTTTACGCGGTGATGGCGCGCGGCGGCTCCGATGAGGACCTGGTCGAGTTCATCGAGCAGACGGTCGCCCGGAAAGAGGCGCGCCATCACATCGGCGAGGCTGGCTTCCTCAAGCCCTCGCGCAGCATGGTGCATATCGGCGGATGAGTCCCACGCCGGCGCGTTGTGAGAAGTTTCCTGCGTGGAGTTGTGGAGAATCGACACCGATGACTGACAGGCTTCACGCCCGGGACAGCAGCAGCGCTGACGGACTGCGCGACCTCATGGTCTTTCACAATGTGGCGCGCGCGCTCACCTCCTCGCTCGATCTCGACAGCGTGCTGCGCGTGCTGATGCAGCAGATGGAGCAATTCTTTCAGCCGGAGACCTGGTCGCTGCTGATCCTCGACGGGAAGAAGGAGGAGCTCTACTACGCCGTGGCCATGGGTCATGCAGAGGCCGAGCTGCGCAACCTGCGCGTTCAGGTCAGCGAGGCCAGCGCCGCGGGCTGGGTCGTGCTTCGCGGAGAGACGCTGATCGTGCCGGATGCCACCCTGGACCCGCGCTTCCGCTCACTGCCCGAGCGCCGCTCGGTCGCGCAGGTGTCGTCTGCCATCTGCATTCCTCTGCGCTCGCGGCTGCGCACGCTCGGCGTGTTGCAGCTCTTCAACTGCAGGGTCGAGATGCTGACCGACTACACCATCTCCTTTCTGCATGTGCTGTGCGACTTCGCCGCTATCGCGATCGAAAACGCGCAGTCGGTAGAGCGCATCCAGGAGCTCACCATCACCGACGACTGCACGGGGCTGTACAACGTGCGGCACCTCTACACCATGCTCGCCACTGAGCTTGAGCGGTCCAGCCGCACGCAGGCGCCTTTCAGCCTCGTATTCATTGATCTGGACCACTTCAAGGGGGTGAACGACCGCCATGGCCACCTGGTGGGCAGCACGCTGCTGGCTGAGCTGGGCCGCGCACTGCGCGCGCTGGTGCGCCGCGTCGACAGCTGCTTCCGCTACGGCGGTGACGAGTTCACGATTCTGCTGCCGGAGACCTGCAAGGACGAAGCCGAGCAGGCGGCCATGCACCTTCGCGCAGAACTGCGCGAGATGAGCTTCCAGGTGGGCGATGGGCTGCGGCTCTCGGTGCAGGCGAGCTTCGGCGTCGCCACATGGCCCGAGGATGGCGAAACTGCGCAGGAGGTGATTCGCGCCGCGGACCAGATGATGTACCTCGTGAAAGCAACCACGCGGGACGGCGTGGCGGTGGCCGGGCGCGGGCTGCGCACCCCGGTGGCCGGTCCTGAGCCTGTGCAGAGCCGAAGACTCACAGCTCGACGGCGGCCAGCCGGCTAGAGCGGCCGGTCTGTATAGAGCGTGCGATCTGAGAGCTCCTGCAGGCGAACGAGCCTGCCTGCCAGCAGGCGCTCCACGTGGTTGTGCGCGTCATCCGGCACGTAGAGAAACTTGCGCGGTCCGCTGCCCCACATAGCTACCAGTTCCGCATCGTTGGGGAAGATGGGCGGTGAGTCCGGATACATCGAGCCCCAGATCATTGAACTGCGGCGGCCGTTCACCAGCAGCGCCTGCCGCATGGTGTAGAAAATGAGCGAGGAGCCATCCGCCTGGTCCCCGTAGAGAATGAGCTGATCCGGTGTGTGAGGCGCGGTGCCGCAGCCGTCCATGCGATTGATCGTGTCTGCCATGGCGCGCGAACTGAGCAGCGGCTGAAAGCGCACAAAGGCGATATGTGCGGCGATGAGAAAGGCGGCCGCGGTGAAGGCCACCGAGACGGTAGCCTCGAAGTCGTGTCCGCGCCGGCGTAGCTGCAGCCCGATCAGTGGCCCGGCCAGCAGCGTTGCTGCGGCCAGCGCCGCAGGCAGCCGCAGCGCGGCAAACGACGGCCCGGTCAAATCAAAGAAGTGAGACATCGAGAGCGAGTAGTCGCCCACGCCTCGATGCGCCAGCACGGTGCCGATGTCGGGCACGTAGGGCAGGTGGCGGGACTTCCACAGTGCAAGCCCCAGCACAAGCGAAGCGGCTACGCCGACAAGTGCAAAGGCGAAGTGTGCGCCTGAGAGCCAGCGGCTGGCCGCATTTATCGGGCGTCCATCTCCGCGCCGCGCCTGCTCCATCGACGCGAGCACGGCGGCGGAGAGCATCAGGATGGGCAGGTAGGCCGGCCAGGTGTAGTACTCCTGGTTGGTGGAGACGGCGAAGAAGACGAGAACAAAACCGGCGAAGAGTGCAAGCAGCCAGCTCGTGCGCGCGCGGAAGCGCAGCCGCGCGGCGGTGGCAGAGGCATCATAGGCGCTCATGCGGCTGTCCAGGATGTGCAGCGTGTTGGTGCTGTCGTAGCGGATGTCGTTAAGCAGCACCCGGCGGTTGCGCCACGCCCGGCGGAGGGCGGCGGGGAAGAAGATGCTCCAGGGAAACAGCCAGACGAGCTGGCCGGCCCAGTACACGATGCCGGGCTGCTTGTTGTAGTCATGCGGATAGCGCCTGCCAAGGAAGCGCAGGAAATGCTCGTTGACGAAGTAGAAATACCAGAACCCATGCACGTGGCCGGGGGTCGGCACGTTTCCGGCCGGGTTGCCTTGGTCCGGATTGCGCAGGCCGGCCAGGATGTGCCACGGCGCGGCAATCGCAAGGAAGAGCAGCAGCCCGGTAACCGGGCGCAGCTCGCGCCAGCGGCGCCACTCCCCACTGAGCAGCAGGTAGGGAATCGCAGCGGCGAAGAAGAAGACCGGCGCGATCAGTCCCTTGGCCAACAGTGCCAGCGCCAGAGCCGCCCACATCCCGTAGATGCGCGCAGGGTTGCGGTCTTCGAGCCCGGTAAGGAACCAGTAGAGCGCGAGCCCCAGCAGCAGCGTTAGCAGAGCCTCGGGAATGAAGATACGCGTAAACAGGAAGACGCCAATGCTGGTGAGCATGCCGAGCGCGGCGTAGAGCGCGGCGCGCTCCCCCCAGGCGCGGCGGCTCCAGCACCACGCCAGCACGGCGCAGCCCAGCACCGCGAGCGAGATTGGCAGGTGCGTCGCAAAGACGTTGTAGCCGAAGAGGTGGTAATCTGCCGCGGCTAGCCAGTAGGGCAGTACCGGTTTTTCCAGGTAGCGGATGCCGTCCACGTAAAGCGTGACCCAGTCGCCGGTGCGGGCCATGTGCTGCGCGGCGTTCGCGTGGGTGGCATCGGCATCGTCCAGCAGCGAAGGGGTAAAGAGCGCGGCAACGTAAACCGCGAAATAGACCAGCAGCAGCAGGGTCCAGGAGCGCGCGGTCGAGCTGAGCAGGCGCGGCGGAGCGTCGGGCGCATCCACAGAAGAGTAGGTCTGCTGGAAAGTGTGTGACATGGTGGTCGAACGCAAGCATCAGGATAGCAGCCGCGTCCAGCCCGGCGCGGCAGAGATGGACAGCGGCCCGCTCCTGCCACGCTTGCGGGAACTGGCCTCAACCCTGCGCGCGCAGGTGGCGCTCGCCGCAGGAGGTGAGGCAGGCGTCGAGGTCGTACACGCCCTGCGCACGGGCCCCCGCCCGCCCTGTCTCTTTCACACACCTGCCGCC
>CAYQYM010000062.1:0-9818 GCA_964421715.1 uncultured Acidipila sp. | reverse complement strand
CTCCACACCGCGCTCGGCGCGCTGCATCCAGTAGAGAACGCATCGCCCGTCCTGTGCCGGCAGTCCCCCACGGCGCACCGTTACGCGCGGATCGGTGGCAATGCGCGTCAGCGGGGCCGGCAGGCTGTGGTCGTTCAGGGCATCGCGGTGGGCAGGGGAGGCGGAAGACAAGTCAGTCATAGCTGTTCAAATACTAGCCGCCTGCAGCTTCCGGGGAGGTATCCACCTGTCCTGTTTTCACCCCCTCGAAAGCGCACGCGCCAGGCTGGCTCACCAGGATTCGTTAATCATGGTTAATACTGTTGCGCTACACTTGGTTTATGCCACCCATTGCCTCATCCCGTGAGATCGCGGCCGGTGGCGACAATTTGAATGGGCGCCAGCTTTGGTACTACTTCGGGCCGGCTTTCGTCGCCAGCATCGCCTACATCGACCCGGGCAACTTCGCCACTAACTTCGACGCCGGTACGCGCTTTGGCTATCGGCTGCTGTGGGTGCTGCTCTGGTCCAACCTCATGGCCATCCTGGTCCAGTACCTGGCGGCCAAGCTCGGCATCGCCACCGGCCGCTCTCTGCCGCAAAACTGCCGGGCAGAGTTCTCCCGCCGCACCTCGTTCCTGTTGTGGCTCGCCGCCGAGGCATCCGCCCTTGCTACGGACCTGGCTGAATTCCTCGGCGCGGCCCTCGGCTTTTACCTGCTCTTCGGTGAGCCGCTCTCGCGCCACGGCTGGTCGCGTACAGAGACACTGTTTGCCGCCGCCGTGCTCGCCGCCCTCTGTGTTTTCCTCATTCTCGCGCTCGAGGTCCACGGCTTCCGCCGCCTGGAATTTGCCATCATGGGCTTCGTCTGCCTCATCGGGCTCTGTTACGCGGTGGAGATGGCCTTCATTCATCCCCACTGGAGCAGCATCGCGCTGCACACACTGGTTCCAGCGCTTGGGGCGGGACTCGGGCCGGGCGCCGTCTACACCGCGGTCAGCATGTTGGGCGCCACTGTCATGCCGCACGTCGTCTACCTGCACTCCGCGCTCGTCCAGCCGCGCACGCGCATTTCGGCAGCATTCAATCGGCGACAGCAGTACCTTGCCCGCCTGCGCCATCTCCGCTTCGAAACGCTCGATGTCTTTGCCGCCATGAACGGAGCCTGGCTCGTTAACTCCGCCATGGTCGTCATCGCGGCGGCGGCCTTCTACGGCCGCGGTTACAGCAGCATGTCTATCGAGCAGGCCCACCACACTCTGGGGCCGCTGCTCGGCAGCGCCTCGGCCACCGTCTTCGCCATTGCGCTGCTCTGCTCCGGCCTCTCGTTCTCCACTGTGGGCACCATGGCCGGTCAGGTCATTCTCGAAGGCTTTCTCGATGTGAAGTTCAGCATCTTTTTGCGACGCCTGCTTACGCTGGTGCCCGCGCTGGCCGTCATCGCCGCCGGGCTGGATCCTCTGCGCATCCTCATCCTTTCTCAGGTCGTGCTCAGCTTCACGTTACCCTTTGCGCTCATTCCGTTGCTCGTCCTCACTGGCCGCCGCAGCCTCATGGGAGCCTTCGCCAACCAGCGGCTCTCGCAGCTCCTCGGCTGGACTACCGTCAGCATCATCCTCGCGCTCAACGTTCTTCTGCTCTGGCAGTCCGCACATGGACAGTGACAAACACCCCGGCTTGGGCCGATACTGTCCAAACCGCGACCCGGAGAACGTCAGCCGATGAAGCTTTCCATGTTTGTGCTAGCCCTTGTGCTGAACACTGCAGCAGTCTCCGCCCAGCAGCCAACCACCCCCGCCCAGCAGCCCGCGCAGCACCGCGAGATGCCACGTCCAACCAACCTCCAGGTGTTGCCCAAAGATGTCTCCTCGCAGGATCTGATCAAGCTCATGCGGGCTTATCAGTCGCAGCTCGGCGTCGAGTGTGCCTTCTGCCACGCCCGCGACGCACAGACCCAGCGCATCAACTTCGCCAGCGACACGAACCCGGAGAAGGCCATCGCCCGCACCATGATTTCCATGACCGGCGAGATCAACCAGAAGTGGCTCAAACAACTGAAAGACCCTGACGGACTGGTCATCGTAAGCTGCGGCACCTGCCATCGCGGCCAGTCCATGCCCCCGGCCTTCAACGCGCAACCCGAAAGGGAAGATCACCCCGCGCCCGGCGGACGCTGAGCCCCTTCGGTAAACTGGCATCAAGCACGATGCCAGTTCCTTCCGCCCACCGGCTCCGCAGATTCCGATTCGAGCGCCCGCAGCAACTGGCGGCGCTGCTGCTCCTCATCTTCGCGGTCCAATGCCTTGCGGTAATCTCACGGACCGGGCTCTCCAGCCAGGATTATGATCTGGCTCGCTGCGGTCGCGAGATGTGGGAGAAGCCCTCGCCGCTCGCCGGCTACTTCACCACCTGCGGGAATATCCACGACGGCACGCTGGCCTATCGCGCCGCCGGCCTGCCTCTCACGATCCAGCGCATCTTCGCCGGCCAGCTTGCGTCCACCTCCACCTGGGAGATGCGCCACGAGATCAGCTATGTTCACCTGCTCATGACTTCTCCCTTCCTGCTCGCCGGCTTGGCGCTTGGCGCCTGTCTCTGGTGGGTCACGCGCAGGCTTTACGGCAACACGGGCGGCTACATCGCCCTCGCGCTTTACTGTTTCTCCCCGGTCATGATTCACGCCGCCAGCTATGCGAACAACGAAATTCTCGCCGCGTTTGGCCTCTTCTCTCTCGTCTACACCGCCATCGGGGTAGCCCACGCGCTGCAAGGGCCGCGTCGCAAGTGGCGGCCGCGCATTCTCCTGCTCGCGCTTATCTTCGGTTTTGTCGCCGCGGCACATATCGCCGCCTTTCTGCTGGGGCTTCTCTTCGCCGCGCTGCTCATGGCGTGGGTCGCGGAGGGCCGCCGCGCGCTGCTTCCCACCCTGCTCCTCGGCTGTACCCTTGGCGGTCTCCTGCTGCTCTTTGCCTCTTACGCCTTCCGCCCGGACGCATTCAGCTACGTCTTCCGCAGCGCCGCCGCGCGCCTCTGGTTATCCACCGAGGGCGCTCGCGTACTGTTCACCGGCCTGCCGCAGACCGGTTTTACTCTCGCCCTTGTCGCCGCGCTGGCCCTCTACGCTGCCCTCCGGCGCTCGCGCTACTTCGGGAACACTGCGCCACTGCTGGTTGCGCTGCCGCTGGTTGGCCTCATCACCACCGGGGCGTCCTCCGAACCCTGGCTCTGGGCTATTCCCTTCCTTCTCACCTTTATCGCCGGCGTTTTTGCTGACGTACTCGAGACGCAGTATCGCCGCCTCTTTCTCTGGACCACTGGCAGCCTGCTCGTGTTGCAGGCAGTCGTCTGCCTCGCCGCGCTGCCCAGCCTTACGCATTAGCTCCAGGAAGACTTTGCCCCGCGGCGCTACTCCCGATAAACTCCGAGCAAGTGCCCCGCATACAGAACAACCCGGACAGGCTCGTCTCCGCGGCACGAGACGACGACGAGAGCGGCTTTGAGCTCAAGCTGCGTCCGCGCCGGCTGTCCGAGTTCATTGGCCAATCCAAGGCGAAGGAGCAGCTCGCCATCGCCCTCGAGGCCGCCCGCTCGCGCGGAGAGGCGCTCGACCACGTCCTGCTCTTCGGACCGCCCGGCCTGGGCAAGACCACCCTGGCCAGCATCATCGCGAATGAGATGGAGGTCGGCTTTCAGCAGACCTCCGGGCCCGCCCTGCAGATCCAGGGCGACCTTACCGCCATCCTCACCAACCTGCGCGAAAAGCAGGTGTTGTTTCTGGATGAAATCCATCGCCTTCAGCCGGTGCTCGAAGAAAAGCTCTACACCGCGCTTGAGGACTACAAGCTCGACATCATCATCGGCCAGGGCCCGGCGGCGCGCACCCACGTGATGGAGATTCGCCCCTTCACTTTCGTGGCCGCCACCACCCGCCCCGGCCTGCTCAGCTCACCGCTGCGCTCGCGCTTCGGCATCCTGCTCCGGCTCGAGTTCTACTCTGACGACGAACTCCGCTACGTGGTTGAGCGCTCCGCCGAGGTGTTGAACGTGCCCATTGACCAGGATGGCGCCGCCGAGATTGCCATGCGCTCTCGTGGCACACCGCGTATCGCCAACCGCCTGCTCCGCCGAGTCCGCGATTACGCGCAGGTCCGTGGCTCCGGCCGCATCGACCGCGTCACCGCCTGCGAAGCCCTTAAGCTCCTCGAGGTGGACGCGCACGGCTTCGACGAGCTCGACCGGCGTCTACTTCTCACAATTATCGAAAAATATGACGGAGGCCCCGTTGGACTGAATACCCTGGCTGCCACGCTGGCCGAGGAGCAGGATGCCCTTGAAGAGGTGTATGAACCATTCCTGATCCAGATTGGATTTCTTGATCGCACGCCCCGTGGCCGCGTCGCCACTCGCCTGGCCTATGAACACTTCGGGCTGCCGTTGCCGCGTCGCCAGCCTGGCCTCTTCTAGACACGCACCCGTCGCGTCGACGCCAGGTCCTGCGTCCGCACGACGTCAGTGCAGCCGCCGCGCCTAGAAAATATGGTGCTCCTCTTCCTCCGCTACGACCACCGCGTGGCTCCGGCTTACCGGTCCGTCGTCGACCGCCGGGACAGGCGGCTCTGCAATCGCCGCGTCCTTTTGCGCACGCAGCCTGGCCACCGTCATCCAGTTGTCTTTGTGCGGACGATCGCTCATGAAGGGGGGCAGCGGCATGCAAAGGTACTGGCTCAGCACCTCTGCATGGCCCTCATACATGGCCCGCATGGTTCTCAGCCTTTCAAGCGAGTTGCCGTCGCGGCACACAAGCACGCCGCTCTGGCAAAGCGAGTCGTGCATCTGCCGATAACGCGACTCAGGCATCCGGTCTGGCGTGTGTTCCATGGGCTTCAGCGAAAACACCTGCGCAAGATCCACCAGCGCGTGCCTCGCCATCGCAAACGTCAACTGTGCCTGCCGCGCCGGATGTCCCTGGACTCCGGCAATCAGCAGGGAACAGGTGTCCAGCACCGCAGTCAAGGCTGCCAGCCAGCTCTGGTTCGAATGCTGTGACCGAAAGTAGCAGAGCAGCGGGTACGAGATATGGCTCTCCAGCAGCTCGGCAGACCATCGCTCCCACTCCTCGAGCAGCAGCGTAAGCGCGTCGTTGCCGCCCTCGAAGGCATGCCTCTTCAGCAGCTCGGCAGCCGTGGGCGGCGAGCCCGACCGCGCATCCAGCAGCGAAATCGTCACCTCGCGCCGGGAGAACGCGCCATAGAGCACTGGGAAGTACCCGATCACCACGGCCACAAATCCCAGTCCAATTCCCGCTTCGAGCACCACCAGCCGCCGCACCCAGTTCGCATGCGGCACCAGGTCGCCCATCCCCAGCGTAAACAGCGTGGTGCCGCTCACGTAAAGATCGGAGCTGAAGTCGGGTTCGCCTCGCAGTGGGTCGTGAAAGGGGGAGTGCAGCGCATAGAAGATCAGGGCAAATCCAACGATTAATGCCAGCGCCCACAGCACGATGAGTAGTACCAGGGAGAGCGGCCCGAAGACGCTCAACGCCGTCTCCCGCCTGCGCGCGTCGCGCACCCTGCCGGAGAACCACGACCACGGCCTCCACGTTGCAAGGTAGAAGAGCCGGGTCAGGCGGAAGCGCCCCGTCGCGCGCCGCGGCAAGACCACCGTCTGGAATGCATCGAGCAGTGCGTAGACGAGGCAGAATATCCCGGCAATGAGCGCTGCAATATGCATTCTGGCCTCTTACAGTAAGAGTATGAACGGCCTGGCCCGGTTCATGATTTTTGCCGGCCTGCTGCTCGTTGCCGCAGGAGCCGTCCTGTTGTTGCTCGCTCGTGCCGGCCTTCCTCCGGGCAGCCTTCCCGGCGACGTGGCCTACCGTGGCCGCCGCGTTCAGGTCTATTTCCCGCTCGGCACCTCTGTCCTGCTCAGCCTTCTGTTCTCGCTGCTGCTCTACTTCATCGGCCGCTGGCGACGCTAGCGGCCTGAACTAAAAGGGCACAGCCCAAAGCCGTGCCCTCGCAGGTGGACGTAGCCCACGAACTTAAGTGTTCAGCGACTCCTGCAGCTTGTTCAGCGTCCGGTTCAGGTCCTTGTCAATGCGGCGCTGTTCGTCAATCTTTGCAATCGAGTGCATCACCGTCGTGTGATGCTTGCCCCCGAACTGCCTGCCGATCTCCGGCAGCGAGGCCTCGGTCATCTGCTTGGCCATCCACATCGCAATCTGCCGTGGCACCACCACGGCACGCGAGTTGTTCTTCTGCTTCAGCTCCGAAGGCCGCATGCCAAACTGCTCAGCCACCGCGCGCTGGATAGCCTCAATTGTGATCTTCCGCACCTGTGTGTCGATGAACTGTTTCAGGCACTGCTGCGCTGTGGGCAGCGTGATCTCCAGCCCATTCAGGTTCGTCCACGCAAACAGCCGCGTCAGCGCTCCTTCGAGCTCACGCACATTGGTTCGCACGTTGGACGCGATAAATAAGGCTACATCCACCGGCAGCGCTACATGGTCGTTCTCGGACTTCTTCTGCAGGATCGCGACCTTCGTCTCCAGGTCCGGCGGCTGGATGTCCGCTATCAATCCCCACTCGAAACGCGAGCGCAGCCGGTCTTCAATCTCCGCCAGCTCCTTCGGCGGACGGTCGCTGGCAATCACGATCTGCTTCATGTTCTCGTGCAGCGTGTTAAACGTGTGGAAGAACTCCTCCTGCGTCCACTCCTTCTGCGAGATGAACTGAATGTCATCGATCAGCAGCAGGTCCACCGAGCGGAACTTGTCCCGGAAGCTCGTCATCTTGTCGTATCGCACCGAGCTGATCATCTCGTTGGTGAACTTCTCGGCCGAGGCGTAGCAAATGGAAGCCTGCGGCAGCCGCCGCTTCAGCTCGTGTCCAATCGCGTGCATCAGGTGCGTCTTGCCCATGCCTACGCCGCCGTAGAGGAATAGCGGGTTGTAGGCCTTGGACGGCTGCTCGGCCACAGCCAGTGCCGCCGCGCGCGCAAACTGGTTGCCCGATCCTGTCACGAATGCGTCAAAGGTGTACCGCGGATTGAGCTGCGCCGCACCGTTCCAGTCGAATCGCCCCTGGGCCGGACCGCCGGGCGCCTGTGCTGCCTGCTGCTGCGGGCGAGCCTGCCCGTTCACCGATCCGTTCCCGTTGCCATGGGTCGGTTGCGGAGGAAATCCCTCCTCGGTCTTCGGCGGTGTGAGGGTCGGGTCCTGCTCCGGCGTAACAAAGCTCACATCGTCAAACTCGAGTTCGAGCTTGTCTATCGCCTCCTGGATCAGGTCGCCGTAGCGGTCCCCGATGCGCAGAAATTCTGCCGTGGGCACGCGCACAAACAGCAGCTTGCCCTGGATATGGCTGTAGCGCGTGGGCTTGAGCCAGGTGTCAAACGTCTGCCGGTTGACCTTCTTCTCTAGCGCTCCCAGAATCCGCACCCAAGGGTTGAGTGTGGCCGGGGCTGTGGGCATAAAAGACATCTTGCTTCCTTGCGCCGCGCCGCTGCTGGCCTGCCACCCGTTGCAACCTCCAGAAAGGCGGGGAAGCCGGGCCGTCATCCATCCCGGTTTCTGGCATCGCTCTGGGTGTGCTCGGAGCTCGCGCATTCCTGCGCGAACGGGCTTTTCAGTGCAGCAAAGACGTGCGGAAAAATCTCTCGTGAACGCAGCCGATACTAGCACAAACAGCGAAGAAGAGAAGCTTGTTTTACGCCACTGCCTGTGTTTGCTCAGCCGTTGCACAAAGCGTGGTGAAGACTTGCCCCCGCGCTCATCGCCGCAGCAGCAGATCCGCCGCCACGAACAAGAAGAACACGATGGAGATGACTCCGTTCATGGTGAAAAACGCTGCGTTCAGCCGCCGCAGGTCGGCAGGTGAAACGATCAGGTGCTCATAAAGCAGCAGTACCGCCACCACCGCCACGCCGGCCAGAGCCGGCGTGCCCAGTCCAAACAGATTTACCAGCCAGAAGAGCAGCGCCAGCATCAACAGGTGCATCGCCCGCGCCATCCAGAAGGCCTGCCTTATGCCAAATGTCGCCGGCACACTCCACAGCCCGCAGGCGCGGTCGTGCTCCGCATCCTGGCAGGCGTAGAGTACATCGAACCCAGCCACCCAAAACAGGACCGCCACCGTCAGCACCACGATGCGCCCGTCCAGCGTGCCGCGCACCGCGATCCAGGCTGCCGAGGGAGCAATCCCCAGCGCAAGCCCCAGGAAGAGGTGCGACCACCGCGTAAACCGCTTGGTGTACGAGTAAAGCAGCAGCACGGCCAGCGCCACGGGAGAGAGCACCAGCGTAAGCCGGTTCAGCCGCGATGCCGCGAGCACAAACACCACCGCGGATACAACGGTAAAGACTCCCACAAAGCCTCGCGAGAGCTGCCCGGCAGGAATGGCCCGCGTCTGCGTGCGCGGATTGCGGGCGTCAAGCGCGGCATCGGCCCAGCGATTGAAGGCCATGGCCGCAGTGCGCGCGCTCACCATGCAAACAACAATCCACAGCAGCTGCATCGGGTGCGGCAGGCCACGCGCCGCGAGCATGGCGCCGGTCAACGCAAAGGGCAGGGCAAAGATCGAGTGCTCCCACTTGATCATCTCAAGCGTCACACCCACGTTCCGCATAAGTCCCATACGAAAAGTCTAGCCCGCCTCCCGGCACAGGGAGCGGGCCAGCCAGTTCGAACGCTACTTCTTTTCCTGGTTGCCGTTTGCCACCTGCAGATTGTTGGTCACGCTAAAGACCCCGGGGACACTGTTGGCGCGGATGCCAGCGGCGTTCTTGTCGGCCTGGTTGTTCACCACGCCATAGAGCGTGACTTTGCCATTCTGCACCGAGATGCGGATCGGCTTGCCCGGATCCATTGCATACTTGTTCAACGACGGGAAGCCGTAAACCGAACGAAACACCGCGATACGGATCTGGTCATCCATGGGCGAGACCGGGTCCACCTTGATGTTTTCGATCACGTCCTTCACCCCGGGGGTGTTGCTCGCCACGGCTACCGCGGAGTTGGCGTCTACCGGGCCATACGCCTGGCCGCCGAGCGTGACAACGCCGTTCTGAACACTGACTGAGATGGCATTGAAGGCCGTCGTCCCGTAGCCTACGCGGTCATACTCAATGGCTTTGACCAGCTTCTGCTGGAGCTGCTGGTCTGAGATCTCTTTGCCCGCAACCTGGATATTGTTGCGCACCGCCTGCACGCCCTTGACGTGCTTGGCCTTCTTCTCGGCCTGATCCTTTGTAGCAAACACATCCACGCTGCCGGTCAGCGTCACGATTCCGTTCTGGACCGTGCTCTGCACGTTCTTGAACTTCGAGTTGCTCAGCTCCTTCTGCACGGCGGACTGCAACTGGCTGTCGGTGCCACTGTCCTGCGCGTAAGCTGTAATCGCGCTGATCGGCAGGGCAGAGGGCAACGCCAATGCCCCTGCCAGAACTGAAGCCAAAAAAGTCTTCCGCATCGTAATTCTCCCTGTTTGTCTCTGGTTTTGACTCCCGGAACCCGGGTACTCGACTGCACTTTGAAATCTACAGCGGGACGGCGCAGTCCAGCGAGGCGAATATCGCCCAGGTAAAACCCGCGCTTACGACTTGGATGCGGAACGAGTCAGTGCCGGTCAACCTGGCGCCGCACGGTGCGCTTTCGCAGCCCATTAGCCGACCCGAGCAGGAACAGCAGGAAGCCGACCGGCAGGCACATCAGGGCGACAATCAGCGACAGCCCGCCGACAATGGTGTTCGGCCCCTGCGGCCAGCTGCCGCCGAATGCCCACTCCTGCAGGGGCGCCGCACGAAACCCAGACCACACAGTGACTACGACGGGCCACCAGAGC
>CAYQYM010000061.1:0-9920 GCA_964421715.1 uncultured Acidipila sp. | reverse complement strand
TGTGTGGACCGAGTTCGAGGTGATTGAGCAGAAGCTCGGCGTGCGCATCACGCGGCTGGTTTGAGACGGAGATCCTGATGACAACCCTTCCGCAGATTCCAACGACAGCGGCCCGCGCGATACCGGTGCGGCATGAGGCAGGCGCGCAGCCTCGTCTGCGGCTCAGACTGCTGCTCGTCCAGTGGTGGCGCGCGGCGGCCCGCGCGTTTCGTGCGCGCCAGGTGGCGCAGCGTGTCAATGCCCTGACGGTTGAGGGCCGGGTGAATTTTGGCCCCAAGCGCAGCGTGGTGCTGATCGGCTGCCAGGGGCGGCACTTCCTCATCGCTGCCTCGGACGAGGCGCTTGCGCCGATATTGGAAGTGCGGCCCGAAGCGGCCCCCGGTGACATCAGCCGCGAATCCGGCTTCGATGAAATCAGGTCCGAACCGGTCAGCCGGCGGATGCAGAGTGCAAGCGCGCCACGGAACCGGCCGCGCGCATTTGCTGAGACCCTCGAAACGGAGGAGCAGAGGCCAGACGCGGCCAGGGGCGCGGCCGCAGCCCGTCGCGCTGTCCGGCCGCGCGCTGCCCGCGCCGCACGCGTCGAGGAGGCGGTCCGATGAGCTTTCTCCTGCTGCTTGCCGCGCGTCCGCTGCCGCTGGCCCAGGCGCATGCGGCCGCCAACAACTCCGTTCCGTGGACGATTGTCTTTTCGCTGACCCTGCTGACGCTTGCGCCGGCCATCCTGCTCTCCGTCACGCCGATGGTGCGGCTGCTGGTCGTCTTTCACTTCCTGCGCCAGGCCTTGGGCACGCAGACCACGCCGTCAAACCAGGTGCTGATGGGCCTCGGGCTGATGATGACCTGGTTCCTCATGCAGCCGGTGCTGGTGCAGGTAGACCAGCAGGCGGTCGAGCCGTTTCGCCAGCAGCAGATATCAGGCATCGACGCGATCCGGCGCGGCACAGGGCCGCCAAAACAGTTCATGCTGCGATACGCCCGCGAGAAAGACCTGGCCCTTTTCGCCTCGGCCGCAGTCGCAGCCAGGCCGGCCAAGCCGGAGGACCTGCCGCTCCAGGTTGTGGTTCCGGCCTACATGCTCTCCGAGCTCAAGGCCGGCTTCACGATCGGCGCGGTGCTCTTTCTGCCCTTTCTTCTGGTGGACATGGTGGTGGCCTCGGTGACGACCTCGATCGGCATGTTTCAGCTGCCGCCGGTCGTCATCTCGACACCGCTCAAGATTCTGCTCTTCGTCATCGTGGACGGCTGGAACCTGCTGGCCGGCTCGCTGTTAAAGAGCTTCTAGGCAGGCGTGGATTTCCTAAACGTGGTGTTTGGGTGGGGAACGTCGTGGCACGAGGTACGAGGTGATGCTGGAGCTCGAGAAAAACGCAAGGAGCGAGGGATGACGACGGATCTGGCTGCCGAGCTGATGCGGCACATGTTGCGCGAGGCGCTGATCATTGCCGCGCCGATTCTGATCGCCGCCGGGGCCACGAGCTTGCTGCTCAGCCTGGTGCAGACGCTGACCTCGCTGCAGGATCAGACGCTGAACACGGTGCCGCGCATTGTGGCCGTGGTGGTGCTGATTCTGGGGGGCACGCCGTGGTTCCTGCACCGGCTGGTCTGGTACACGGTGGCGCTGTTTGAGGATTTTCACCGCTTCCTCGGCTAGAGGCGGACGACGGAGTATCGCTTGGGCAGAGGCGTCGGAGGCTCCTGGAAAAGCGCAAGGGACAGGCGGGGCCGAACCGAGCAGCACGAACGGAAACGACAGGAGAATAGCAATGCTGGACAGGGCTGCGGCAGAGACGATGACCGGAACGGGCGTGAACCTCGCAGCCCTTGCCGGCCTGCTGCCTGCACCTGCGGTCGGATGGGACCGCTACCTAGCCGCCCTGGTGCTGGTGCTGGTGCGCGTAGGCGGGCTGATGACCTTTGCGCCCCTGTTCTCCTCAAAGGCGGTCTCTCTGCCGGCCAAGGCTTTGTTTGCCGCGGTCACGGCCTACATACTGGCGCCGGTGGTGGCCGGGCTGCCGCTGGCGCACGCCGAGTTGGGCGTGGCGCCGGTGCTGGGCGAGCTGGCGGTAGGCCTGATCTTCGGTCTCGTGCTCGCGCTCATCGCCGAGGCGCTGGAGTTTGCCGGCTCGCTGGCCGGGGTGCAGTTCAGCTTCTCCCTGGTGAATCTGCTGGATCCGAACTCCTCGATCGAAACGCCTCTGATAAGCCAGATATTCTCACTACTTTTTGTGCTGACGGTCTGCGCCGCGGGGCTTGATCGCACGCTGCTGGCCGCGCTGATGCGCAGCTTTGCCACGGCTCCTCTGGGTTCGGTGGTCTTTCAAGCCGCAGCCTCGGCGCATGCCGGCCACGTCGGCTGGACCATCTTCACACTTGGCAGCGGAGTCTTCGCCTGCGGCATGCAGCTAGCGGCGCCGGTAATCGCGGCGACGATGCTGGTCGAGGTGACGACCGGCCTGCTGGGGCGGCTTTCGCCATCGCTGCCGGTCATGGTGGTGAGCATTCCGCTTAAGACGATGACCGGCTACGTCGTGCTTCTCGGTTCGCTGGCCCTGTGGCCGCGCTTCATCGAGGCGCGCTGGTCGTCACTGCTCGACATGGCCCAGCGGCTGGTGGCGCATCGATGAGTGGAGAGCGGACAGAGCGGGCGACACCGCAGCGCAGGAAGAAGGCCGAGGAGCAGGGTGACCGGCTCTACAGCCGGGAGCTGGTCGCCTCGCTCGGCACCCTCGGGGGCGTGCTCGCGCTCGGCTTTGCCGCGCCGCGCTGGGCGGCGGCCTGGGCAGGGACTTACACGGAGTCGCTGGCGCTGGCGAATCCTTCGCTGTGGTCCGAAGAGCGCACGGTTGAGACGGTGCTGGCGCTGAGGCACCTGGTGGTGGCGGCGCTCTCCCCCATGGCGATGGTAACTGGGGCCGTGATCGCTGCGGCGCTGTGCGGAGGGCTGCTCCAGGGCAGCGGCACCCGCGGGACAGCCTCGGCGCTCCAGCCGAAGTTCTCGCGGATAAGCCCGGCGGCGAATAAAAAGCGCCTGTTCTCCACCCGCGCCCTCACACGGCTGGTGAAGTCGCTGGTGCCGTCCGCGGCACTGGTGTGGTTGGCCGTGGGCAGGCTCGAGCAGCAGGCCGGGATGCCGCCGCTCTCGGTCACGCGGCTGCCGGAGACGTTTCACTCCGCCTACACCCTGCTGCTGGACGCGGCATGGATCAGCTTCGGGTGGTCGGCGGTGGACTTTGCCGCCGAGTGGAGGAGCCGCGAGCAGCGGCTGAAGATGTCGCGCGAGGAGATGCGGGAGGAGTTCAGGCAGAATGACGGCAACCCGCAGATCAAAGGCCGCATCCGCAACCTGCGCCGGCAGATGCGCCGCAGGCAGTTGAAGGCCGACGTGCGGCGCGCGACGGTGGTCATCACCAATCCGACGCACTACGCCGTCGCCCTTAGCTTTGATTTTGAGACGATGGATCCGCCCCGGCTGCTGGCCAAGGGACGGGATCTGATCGCGGCGCAGATTCGCGAGGAGGCGCGGTGGGCCGGGGTGCCCATTGTCGAAAACCCGCCGCTCGCCCGCTCGCTCTACCGCGCAGTAGAGCAAGGCCAGTCGATCCCCTTCGATCTTTATGCGGCTGTCGCCGCCATCCTCGCCTACCTCTACCGTCAGCAGGTGGAGGAGAAGATTCGCGCTGCGCGTGCGCAGGCCGCCGGGCAGCAAGCCCGGGCACGAGGCGGCAGCGTGGCGGCTTACCGGCCCGCCAGGCGGACCGCCAAGTCGCCCGCCGATGTGCCTAGGGTAGGCCCCGCGCCGCTGGAGCCCGAATCCCTGCACCCCCATCAAGCCGGTCCGCAGCCGCGGTCCGCGAACCCACCGGAGACATCATGAGCACAACCCTGCCCGTTCCCCTTACCGCGGCAAAGCCCGTCTCGGCCGTTGCGCGCCTGCTGGGCGCAGCGAAGAGCCTGGCCCTGCCGGTAAGTGCCATCAGCGTGATCTTCGTCATGCTGATTCCGATGCCGGCCGTCCTGCTCGACCTGCTGCTGGCCTTCTCGATCACGGCATCGGTGCTGGTCTTCCTCGCGGCGGTGCAGGTCAGGCGCGCGGTCGACCTCTCGGTCTTTCCGACGGTCCTGCTGCTGCTTACGCTCTTCCGGCTGTCGCTGAACATCGCCTCGAGCCGCCGCATCCTGCTTCACGGCGGGGAGGGCACGGCGGCGGCCGGCTCGGTCATCGAGGCCTTCGGGCAGTTTGTCGTTGGCGGCAACTACGTGGTAGGCTTCGTGCTCTTCCTCGCCCTCATCCTGATCCAGTTTCTCGTGGTCAGCCACGGCGCCGTACGTACGGCCGAGGTCACCGCGCGCTTCACGCTGGACGCGCTGCCGGGCAAACAGATGGCGATCGACGCCGACCTGAACGCCGGGCTGATCGATGAGGTGACCGCGCGCAAGCGGCGCCAGGCAATCGCGCAGGAGGCCGAGTTCTACGGCGCCATGGACGGCGCAGCGCGTTTCAACCAGCGCGATGCGATTGCGACGATTCTGGTGACGGGCATCAATATCGTGGCCGGTCTGCTGATCGGGGTCCTGCAGCAGGGCGTGGCGCTGGGCGAGGCGGTGAAGACCTACACGATTCTCACCGTCGGCGATGGACTGGTGACGATGATTCCTTCTTTGCTGGTGTCCGTAGCCGGGGGAATGGTTCTCACGCGCGCCAGCTCCTCCGGCGCGCTCAGCGCCGAGATCGGCGCACAGCTCTTCCGCAGGGGAACTACGCTCTACATCGCGAGCGCCGTGCTTGGCGGCCTGTGCCTGGTACCCGGCCTGCCGAAGCTGGTCTTCCTGCTGCCATCGGTCGCCCTCGGCTGGTTTGGCTGGCGCATCTCGAAGAACGAAGCCGCCGAGGGTGCGCAGGCGGCGGAAGGCAAGAGCGAGAAAAAGGCCGCCACGCAGGCTGAGGCGAGCCCGATTGCCAAGCTCGAGGAGCTGAGCCTCGAGATTGGCTTTCAGCTGATTCCGCTGGTGGACGAGCGGCAGGGCGGCCAGATGCTTGGCCGCGTGCGGACGCTGCGGCGCCATCTCGCCGGCGAGCTCGGGTTCCTGGTGCCGAGTATTCATATCTCCGATAACCTTCGCCTGAAGCCGCGCGAGTATGTCTTTTCCCTGCGCGGCATCGAGATCGGCCGCTGGCAGACGGAGGCCAACAGCCTGCTGGCGGTGAGCGCGGAGGCCTCGGCCCACCCGCTGCCCGGGCGCGAGACGCGCGAGCCGGCCTTCGGCGTGCCGGCGCGGTGGATCCGGCCCGAGCTGGAGGACCAGGCCATCGCGGCCGGCTATTCGGTGGTCGATCCGGTGTCGGTGGTGAGCACGCACTTGGCCGAGATGATCCGCCAGCATGCACACGAGCTGCTGGGCCGGTCCGAGACCAAGCGGCTGCTGGACGGGCTGAACGAGACGCATCCCAAGCTGGTCGAGGAGCTGGTGCCGAAGGTGCTCTCGCTGGGCGAGGTGCAGAAAGTGCTGCAGCAGCTGCTGCGTGAGCAGGTTTCGATCCGCGACCTGGGTACGATCCTCGAGACGCTGGTCGAGACCGCGCCTGGGAACAAGTCACTGCCCGGGATGGTCGAAGCCGTGCGCCAGGCGCTGGGCCGCCGCATCGTGCAGCCGCTGCTTGAGCCGGACGGCACGCTGCGCGTCCTGCTGCTCGCCCCGGAGATGGAAGAGGAGATGCTGGCCAGTCTGGACGCCGATCCGCAGCGACTGCTCGTCGACGGGCGCGCGCGCACGACGACGCCATGGCTCAGCCGCCTCTCCGATTCTGTGAAGCGTCTAATCGGGCCGGCCTCGTCTGCGGCCCTGCCCGTGCTCCTCTGCCCGTCACCGGCCCGTTTCTACCTGCGCCGCTGGCTGGAGCCGGCTCTGCCGCGCCTGACCGTGCTCTCCCCGGCAGAGATTCCGGGCGAGGTAAGGATCCGGTCGCTGGGTGCAGTCCGGTAGGGCAAAGGTCAGGGACCGCCAACGAAGTCCGGAACAGAGTGTGGAACGAAGGCAGGGGCGTAGAGGGAGTGGGGGGCTAAGTCGACATATGGCAAGCAGTGAGGTCGTGCGGTCGGGCCGGAGGGAGATGCGTAGAACGGGATGGGAACCGGGAGTAGCGCTGCCGCCGGCTCAAGGAGCTGCGGAGGCCGGCCTCGCGGAAACAGGACCGGTCGCCGGCACACAAACGAGGCGTGCAGAGAGCTCGAGGACCCCGGATTTCCCAGATATCCCAGCGGGGACCGGAAGTGAAGACCAGCCGGGCTCAGGAGTGGCTTCAAGGGTCGCGAACTCCGAAGCTGTTTCAGTCGAGGGCCAGCATCCGGCCGGCGGCCCCGATCTCGAGCGGCTCATGATCGAGCATCTGCCCATCGTTCGCTACCTGGCCCGGCGCATTCACGAGCGGCTGCCGCAGCACGTAGAGATGGACGACCTGGTCTCGGCCGGGGTGGTGGGCCTGATGGACGCGCTGCGCAAGTTCGACCCAGCCAAGAAGGTTCAGTTCAGGAGCTACGCGCAGTTCCGCATCCGCGGAGCGATCCTCGACAGCCTTCGCATGCTGGACTGGAGCCCGCGCGAGCTGCGGCGCAAGGGCCGGGCGATCGAAGAGGCGATGCGCCTGGTGACGGCGCGGACGGGCCATGCTCCAGCCGAGGCGGAGGTGGCCGCCGAGCTCGGCATGGAGCTGGGGCAGTACCAGCAGCTGCTGGGCGAGCTCAAGGGCCTGGAGATCGGCACGCTGCACATGGAGCGCTCCGAGGACTCGGGGGAGGAGGAGCTGGCCTATATACCCGGCAGGGCCGAGGACGATCCGCTCTTCCGCTGCCTTGAAGGCGAGATGCGCGACCGGCTGACCGAGGCCGTGGGCCGGCTGCCGGAGCGCGAGCGGCTGGTAATGACTCTCTACTACTACGAGGAGATGACCATGAAGGAGATAGGCCTCACGCTTGGCGTGGTCGAGTCGCGGATCTCACAGATTCACGCCTCGGCCGTGCTGCACCTGCGCGCCCTGCTGGCGGACATGGCGCGCCCGGCGGGCGTGCTTCGCGCCAAGGTGGCCAGGGGCGCGCGGCAAGCGGTTGCCGGCCGGGCGGTTGCGCGCGGCAGCAAGACCTAAGCCGCAGCAGCGGGGTAGCGGCAGCAGAGCACTTCAGGGAGATGAGCGAGCGATGGAAAAAAACCTCAGGCAGGACGAGATCGATGCCCTCTTTCAGGCTGCGCGGCAGCGAAAGAATCCGCAGGCCGCCGGGAGCCAGCCCCGGGTGCAGCCCTACAGCTTCTCCCGCGCCGGGCAGATATCGAACGAGCAGATGCGCGCCATCTCGCTGCTCAATGACCTGTTTGCGCGTAATCTCACGCACAATCTCGGTGTGTGGCTGCGTTCGAAGTTCCAGGTGAACCTGGTCTCGGCCGAGCAGATGCCGTTTAACGAGTTTCTGCTGCGCATCCCGGAGCTGGCCTATGTGAGCTCGGTGCGCCTGGAGCCGCTTCGCGCCCTCTCCGTGCTGCAGCTCGATCTGGCGCTGGCGCCGCCCATGATCGACCTGCTGCTCGGCGGCGAGGGCCACCCGGGCGAGGTGCGCGAGCTGACCGACATCGAGGAGTCGATTCTGGCCAGCGTAGTTGAGGTCATCTGCCGCGAGCTGAGCTCGGCATGGCAGCCCGTGGGGCTGCAGTTTACCTACGAACGCCGCCAGATGCAGACGCAGGTGGCACGGCTGATGCCGGTCTCTGAGAAGACGCTCTGCCTTAGCTTTGAAATCCGCATGCCGGAGGCGAGCGGCCTGCTGAACCTTGCCTTTCCAGCCGTGGTTTCGAACACCATTCTGCGTCGGCTTACAGGGGACTGGACGCGGCAGCGCCGCCACTCGGCCGAGACCCGGGAGCGGGTGCGCGAGCGGCTGCGGCTGATGAAGCTGGGCGCCTCGCTGCAGCTGCCTCCGGTCCCGGTCGCCGGCCGCCAGCTGGAGCGGCTGGCCCCGGGAGACATCCTGCGCCTTCCCCTGCCGTCGAACGCACGGTCGGAGCTGCGCGTCTCCGGGGTGCCCGTTTATGAGTCGCAGCCCGTGGCGCGCGCCGGACGCACGGCGGCGCACCTTATGAAGACAATTGAGGTTGCGCGCCCGAGTGTGTAAGCCGGACAGTATGCCGGAGTGAGAGAAAGAACCAATGGGCGCGGCCGACGGAGCCAGCCCCGGACAACAACAGAGCACGGGAGCGACTGAGGTGAGTGAGTGATGACGAACAGTTTTCTTGAAGCATGGAAGACGGAGATGCCGAAGCTGCTCAGCCGCGAGCTGCCGGCTCCGGTGCTGCTGACCCCGGCCACGGCGCTCCCGGAGGCTCCGCTGTGGCTGGCGCTGGATATTCACGGTGCGCGGGTAAGCGGAAGCCTGACGGTGCTTACAGCCGCTTCCGGTAAAGGCGATTGCGCAGGGCAGGACGCCGGGCGCGGGCTGCACGCACTGCTGACCGAGGCGAAGCTGGTCCCGGCCGGGGAGACTGACACTTCTGGAGATGAAGAGATCTGGAGCGGGCTGCTGGTCGATGCGGCCACATCCGCGGCGCGGGTGGCCGGGCTGGGAGAGGTGACGGTCACGGCGCGTCCGGCAGCGGTGCGCGGCGGCCTGCCCCTGGCTGCCTTCGAGTTGCGCATGGGCCCTGTGGCTGTGGCAATGGCCTTTGCCGACGAGGTGGCACGCACTCCGGAGACCCAGGCGGTTGCAGCCGACGGGCATGCGGCGGGTACGGCGCCGCGCTCGCTTGACCTGCTGCTCGATGTTGAGCTTGAGGCCTCGCTGCGCTTCGGCTCGCGCGAGATGCCGCTGGGCGAGCTGATGGAGCTGGGCCCGGGCGACGTCATCGAGCTGGAGCGCCTGGTGAGCGAGCCGGTCGATCTGATCGTCGGCGACAAGATCGTTGCGCGCGGCGACGTGGTGCTTGTCAACGGCAGCTTCGGGCTCCGCGTGGGCGAAGTGGCCGAGCCGAAGCTTTGCCTGGAGAGCATCCGATGCCTTTTCTAAACCGCAATACGCGAGCCGGCCTGCTGCCGGGCGGTCCGGCTCTGAGGCCTGCTGCGGCGGACGCCGCCTACGGGCCCGGATCAGAGCCGGCGGAGCATGCAGCCGGGTTTCCTCCCAGCGTCTCACAGACGCCTCTGTTTCCCGTATGCGCCAATCCTGCGTGCCGTGCCGGGCGCTTCCGGGTCTGGCGCCATCGCGCCAATCCCGTCTTTGAAGGCGGATGGAGCTGCAGCGATACCTGCACACGGGCTCTGATCGCCGCCGCGGTGGCCCGCGAGACCTCCGGCCGCAGTGAGCGGAGCGCCGCCTACCGGCATCGTGTTCCGCTGGGTTTGGTGATGCTGGCCAAGGGCTGGGTCACGGATGCGCAACTCAAGCTCGGCCTCGAGAAGCAGCGCAGAGGGGACCGGCGGCGCATCGGCGAGGTGCTCATAGAGCAGCAGGCTTCAACACCAGAGCTGGTCACGCGCGCACTCGCGTTGCAGCTGAACTGTCCTCTGTTTAATCTTGATGGCTTTCTACCGGCGCGGATCGCGCCGCTGGTGCCGCGGCTGCTTCTGGACACCTTTCAAGCGCTTCCGGTGCGCGCCACCAGCTCCGGGCGGCTGCATCTGGCCTTCGAGGATCGCCTGGATCCCGTGCTCAGCTTGGCCGTAGAGCGCATGACCGGCCTTGAAGTCACGGCCGGCATTCTCGCTGGCCCGGAATTTCGCGCCGCGCACAGCCAGATGCTTGCCGCCGCCTATCCGCGCGCGCGCATCATTGAGGCGGCGAACGCCGATGCGCTGACATGGGCGCTGACCGAACTCATCGAGCGGCGCAAGCCGGTGGCGTCACGACTGGTTCGTGTAGACGATCTCTTCTGGCTCAGGA
>CAYQYM010000060.1:0-10043 GCA_964421715.1 uncultured Acidipila sp. | reverse complement strand
CGGCTCCAGGGAGGGAGGGTATGGAAGCGCTGAAGGCAAGACAGCACCAGCAGGCGCGGGCGGATTTCCAGCATGCCCTGGCTCAGAGCGCCGGCGATGCAGGCCTACACCTGCTCGCCGCCAGTGGCGCGCTTGAGGGCTACAACGGCAAGCTGGCCGTGCAGTGCGCCGGGCGCGCGCGGCAGTTGGACACGAAGAACTGGAAGGTACACACCACGCTGATTGCGGCCTACGCTGCCGCAGGGGATACGGGGCGGCGCGACAGCGAGCGTGCCATGCTGCGCCGGCTCCACAGCGACCCAGCAGCACCGGATGCGCAGCAGACCAGCGGCTTCCTGGTGGAGATCTTTCCCGTCAAGCAGTACCGTGTGGATGCGGTCGAATACTTCACGCCGGTGGAAAAGTTTCACATCTACTATCGATTTGTCGTGCGCCCTGCTGCGGGCCGGCGCGTGTGGCAGATCGACGCGGCGAGCAACGACTTCGATCAGCGTTCCTGGGCCGCAGCGCACGCGCAGCAGGCGGCAGCCGGCGAGCGGCAGTTTCAGCTCACGGGCAGCTACGGCGATACGCGAACCGATTACCGCATGTTCTCAGGCAGCCCGGACTACGATCGCATCCGCGCGATGGTGGTACAGATTGTCAGCTCACAGACGACGCCCTTTGCGGGTGAACGCTAGCGGACCGAGACATCTCCTTCGGCATCCACGACAAGCGCATCTCCCTGCACCAGCATGGAGTGAATCTTCAACCGGTCCAGGGTTAGGGTGTAGCCGGTGACCTCGGTTGAGCGGACGAGTAGCTGCCGCAGCAGTGTCGCGGCATTGATCTTCATGCTCGAGGGCACCTGCCGGCTGAGAAATGGCTTCAGTACAAAGTCCAGCTCGCGTGAGCCGCTCAGTCGTTCGATACGCGCCTCGCGAAAGCCGATGGTTTCGCCTTCGGTCACAGGAATCATCGAGACATCCACACTGGGTGCAAGGCCCACGCCGATGCATTCCCCGCGAATTTGCGTACCCAGCCTTGCGTTCGTGTGCAGGTGTACGATAACGCGGTCATCCTTGAAGTAGACGTGGGGCGAATCGGCCGAGATGTAGCAGGCCGTCTGGCCGTTGCCGCGCAGGTAGTAGCGGCCGTTTTCAGCCGAGAAGAGCTGGGCTTTGAGCGTGCGCTCAAGCGCATCCGCGGAGAAGCGGAGTTCATCTGCATGGCTGTGCCCGGCGACCGCAAGCAGTAGGGTGACAAGCGCAGGAGTTTTTCTCATGCCGGATGCTTCAGAGTGTACCTACTCTTCTTCCGCCACCTTCACATTGCGCAGCGCAATCTTCGCCCCGAAGGCGTAGCCGATCATCGCGACAGCGGGCCATGTGCCCAGGAATCGCCCCTGCCCGTCGATCATGCCGCTGTCCTGATCCAGGCTGAAGAAGGTGAGCCAGAGCTTTTGCGAGGCGTCGCAGTGGAAGCACGCCCCCGGGCCGGTCGGCATATCCAGGACCCAGAGGCCAACGATCATGAACCAAACCATGCCGGCCAGCCAGGTGAGAGTGGCCACGGCGCTGGGCCATTTCTTTGCGGTAAGCAGGCCAGCCAGCAGGGGAACGGTAAAGGAGCAAAGCAGGATGGTGAGCGGTGAGAGGGATGCTTCGTGGAGCGTGCCGGTGAGGTAAAGCGCGGTTACGCCACCCATAAACGTGCCCCAGGCAAGCAGCGCCAGCAGCGCGTGCGTGAGGAACGAAATTGCCTGCGACAGCATGCGCGTGCCGCTGGCGTCGAGGTCCTGGGCAGAGATGGCGGTCATGGGCACGGCTCCTTGCAAACAAGGGGAAGACTTGTTTTGAGTCTCGCGCAAAAACAGTCCGGGTGGAATTGTGGAAGTGGTTCGCCGGCTGCTTCTTTCGTGGGATTTGCAGAGTGGCAAACGTAGAATAATCCCATGCTGCTTGAAGGAATCTTTCCTGCCATCGCGACTCCGTTTTACCCCGACGCGAAGCTCTATTTGCGCAAGCTGGAGCACAACGTAAACCGCTACTCGCGCACGCCGGTTGCCGGTCTGGTGGTGCTCGGCTCCACGGGTGAGGCCGTGATGCTGAGCGATGACGAGACTCGCGAGGTGCTGCGCACGGCGCGCGAGGCGGCGGCGCCGGAGAAGGTGCTGCTGGCAGGAGTGGCGCGGGAGAGTCTGAAGGAGACGCTGCGGCTGGCCGAGTATGCCGCCGCACAGCAGTATGACGCCGTGCTTGTGCGCACGCCAAACTACTATGCGCCCAATATGGACTCGGTGGCGATGGGCACCTACTACCGCGCGCTGGCGGACAGCTCTCCCCTGCCGGTACTGCTCTACAGCATTCCTAGGTACACGCACTGCGACGTGGACGCGGGGCTGGTGGGCGAACTGGCGCACCATCCGAACATCGTGGGTATCAAGGATTCGAGCGGCAGCCTCGAGCGCTTGGCAGCCCTGGTCGCCGCGACGGCTAATGCGCCGAAGAGACCCGTCACCGTGACGGCCACCTTCCAGGTAGTGACCGGGCGGATGAAGAACGCCGCAGTTCAACCGGAGGGCGCGGCGACCTTCGTCCCTGTGAGCGACCTCGGTTCGGGCGCGGCGCTGGCCGTCGCTCCGCCTGTGCCCGCGCTCAGGACGCGCACAAAGCAGGTCGGTTTCCAGGTGTTGACCGGCTCAGCGGAGAAGCTGCTGGCCTCGCTCGAGGCAGGCGCGAGTGGCGCGGTGCTGGCCTTTGCCGCATTTGCTCCGCAGGCTGCGCAGGAAATTTACACTGCGTGGAAGGACAATGACCTGAAGCTGGCGCTTGAGAAGCAGCAGCGCATAGTAGAGGCGTCAGCGGTGGTGGTGGGCCGTTACGGCATCGCTGGCGTGAAGCATGCGCTCGATCTGAATGGCTACTACGGCGGCAGGCCGCGGCTGCCACTGCTGCCGCTCACCGCAGCCGAGCAGGACGAAGTCTCTGCGGTGATGGCTGGCCTTCGGAACTGAGCAGGCCCTGTGCGTTGTCCCTGTCACATCGGCCACCCGCGCAGGTCTTGTTACGAACCTGAAGTGAGCTGGCAACTTTACCCGGGCCTGAATGACTTGAGCCGGCAGCGTTAAACTGGACATATGAAGATTGCGCTTGCCCAGATCAACCTGACGGTGGGTGATTTTGATGGCAACACAGAAAAGATTCTTGACTTCAGCCGGCGCGCTGCAGCTCTCGGTGCAGAGCTCGTGCTCTTTCCCGAGCTTGCCGTCTGCGGCTACCCGCCAGCGGACCTGCTGGAGAAGCCGTCGTTCGTCGCACGCTGCGCGAGTGCGGTGGAGCAGATCGCGGCGGCACGCCTGCCCATCGGCATCATCTGCGGTTATGTAACCGCCGCCCCGCCGGGCACGGGCAAGCACGTCATGAACTCCGCCGCGCTGCTGCGCGAGGGGCGCGTGGACTTCGTGCAGTCGAAGATGCTGCTTCCGTTCTATGACGTCTTTGACGAGCAGCGATACTTTGCTCCGGCCGTTGCGCAGGATTTGTTTACGGCGGGCGGCCAACAGCTCGCCCTTACCATCTGCGAAGATGCCTGGAACGACAAAAGCTTCTGGGAGAACCGCCTCTACAACGTGGATCCAGTGGAGGAGTTGCTGCGGGGCGGTGGCGAAATCATCTTAAACATCTCGGCCTCACCCTACTGGCGAGGCAAGCGCGAGACACGGCGCGACATGCTGGCCGCCATCGCGCGACGCCACGGCAAGCCGGTGCTCATGGTCAACCAGGTGGGCGGAAATGACAGCCTTGTCGTTGATGGGACCAGTCTCGCGGTCGGGCCGGATGGCTTGGTGATCGCGCAGGCCGCATCGTTTGCAGAGGACCTGGTGGTCGTGGACACAGCGGCGATGCCGCAGGATGTGGCGACGGCGCAGGCCCGCAGCGATAATTCAACCAGCGAGGACGAGGCGACCTGGCAAGCGCTCGTGCTGGGCACGCGCGACTACGTGCGCAAATGCGGCTTCAGCAAGGTGGTACTGGGCCTGAGCGGCGGCGTTGATTCAGCGCTGGTCGCTGCGATCGCCGTGGAGGCGCTCGGTGCCGCGAATGTGCTCGCCGTTGGCATGCCTAGCCCCTACTCGTCCGCGGGTTCCATCAGCGACAGCCGGCAACTGGCAGCAAACCTTGGCATACGGTTTGAGGTGCTGCCCATCAACGACGTCGTGGCTGCCTACGCGGGCACGCTCAAGCCGCTATTTCAAGGGTTGGCGCCGGACATCACGGAAGAAAACATCCAGTCCCGCACGCGCGGTACGCTGCTGATGGCGCTGTCCAACAAATTGAACGCACTGGTGCTCACGACCGGCAACAAGAGCGAGATGTCCACCGGCTATTGCACACTCTACGGAGACAGGGTGGGCGCGCTAGCCGTGATCGGCGACGTGATGAAGACCCGCGTCTACAGTCTCTGCCACTATCTGAACCGCAATAGGGAAGTGATCCCTGAGGCGATTCTAACCAAGGCGCCCTCCGCCGAGCTACGGCCCGGCCAGAAGGACACCGATTCGCTCCCCCCCTATGAAGTGCTGGATCCGGTGCTGGAAGCCTACGTGGAGCGCTATGAGACACCGGAGCAGATTGCGCGCGAAACGGGCACTCCGCTGGAAACGGTGCGCCGCATCGTTAAACTGGTCGAACGAAGCGAATACAAGCGGCAGCAGGCCGCGCCGGTGCTGAAGGTTACCACGAAGGCGTTCGGCATGGGCCGGCGCTTTCCAATCGCAGTAAAGTTCCAGGTTTAGAGACGTCCAACGAATAAGCCGGAGAGAGCAGCTAAACCAGGGAATCCCCCAAAAAAGGGAAGCTCAAAGAAGGATTGAGGACACACCATGGCTTTTTGGATTACTACTCGCGCTGCGGCATTGGTGGCCGCGGCTGTATTTACCGCGCCCCTGGCGCTTGCGCAAGCCACGACGACTACCCAGGAGGTGCCCGCGACTTCGACCCCCGCTCCGGCTCAGCAGTCTGCCCCGGCTCAGCAGTCTGCCCCGGCTCAGCAGTCTGCCCCGGCAGCGCCGTCCTTTCCGGTGCCTGACCCGAAGAACTTCACGGCTTCCACGCCGACTACTGACACCGTGAATGCCTTCCTGAAGTCTTCCTGGGGCTATGACGAGAACCGCGTGTGGCAGGTGGAGGCCATTCAGAAAACAGCGGCTCCCGGCGTCAGCAAAGTGGTCGTCTTTGTGGCGGCCAAGAACAATCCAAAGCAGAACGCGACGCTCGTCTTTCTGACGACACCAGACGGCAAGCACCTCATCGCCAACAACGACGTCTTGCCGTTTGGCGCTACGCCCTTTGCTGAGGCGCGGCAGACGCTCGCAGCCGAGGCGAACGGCCCATCAAAAGGTCCAGCCTCCAAGACACTCGAGCTGGTCGAGTTTTCCGACTTCCAGTGCCCGCACTGCAAGGAGGCGCAGCCCACCGTGCAAAAGCTGCTAACGGACTTCCCGCAGGCGCACTTTGTTTACGAGAACTATCCGCTCGTCAACGTGCATCCGCAGGCCTTTGATGCAGCAGCCTACGGCGTGTGTGTGGCGAAGCTGGGCGGCAACGACGCATTCTTCAAGTATGCCGACGCGATCTTTGCGAACCAGGCTAGCCTGACAGCCGAGGCGGCGACGCAGACCATGAACAATGCAGCTACCAAGGCCGGCACGGACGCGGTCAAGGTCGCGGCCTGCGCCAAGACCCCGGAGACGAAGGCAGCCGTGGACGGCTCAGTGAAGCTGGCGCAGCAGCTTAGCGTAAACGAGACGCCGACGCTGTTCATCAACGGCCGACCAGTTCCCATCAACGCCGTGCCTTACGCCACCCTCAAGCAGATCGTGAGTTACACGCTGGAGCAGGAGAAGTAGGTGGACAGGGGCGCGCTCCCTGCACGGGCGATAGGGCGGGGAAAGATGCGTTCCTCGCCTCTTGTTTCCTTGCCGAGCATAATTTCACCGGTCGCGGGACGCCTGAAACGGCCCCGCTGCCGTACACTCTAGCTGTCTAACATGGGCGTCCAGACTCAATCGTCCCGCAGCGCTCCCGGCTCGCTTTTTACGCTAGGGCTCAATACCGTCAATGACGTATTCCTGCGCGTGGCCTCGCGCGGGCCGCGTCAGGTCGCGCTATGGCAGGACGCGTCCGGCGATTGGCAACCCATCAGCGGCGCGCAGATCTATCAGCGTGTCCGCAGGCTTGCCCAAGCCCTTGCCGCCATGGGCATTGCCCATGGACACCGTGTGGCGCTGCTGGCCGAGAACCGCTGGGAGTGGCAGGTGACGGACTTTGCCGTGACCGCCCTCGGGGCGATCGACGTGCCGATTTACCCTACGCTCACCGCAGATCAGACCGCAGACCTGCTGCTAGATTCCGGCAGCCGCATCGCGGTGGTCTCTACACTGCAGCAGTATCGCAAGTTGGCCGCGGTGCGGGAGCGCACGGTGCTCGAGCACATCATCGTGATGGACGGGCTTGCCGCCACGCCGGAGGCTGTCTCCTTTGCTGCGCTCATCGACGGAGCGGATGATCTTGGCGGCCAGCGCGACGAGGCATTCGAGCAGCAGGTGCAGGCAGTGCAGCCGCAGGACATTGCAACCATCATCTACACCTCAGGTACGACCGGTGAGCCGAAGGGCGTAGTGCTGACGCACGGCAACCTGGCCTCCAACCTGAACATCTCCACGCGCGACCTCGATTTGTCTGAGAAGGATGCCTGCATCTCCTTCCTGCCGCTGTCGCACGTCACGGCGCGCCACCTCGACTATGCTTTGCTGACGCGCGGCTGCACCGTCGCGTATCTGCCCAGCTTTGAGCGCCTGCCTGCCGCGATGAAAACCGTGCGGCCCACCATCTTTGTCTCCGTGCCGCGCGTCTTTGAAAAAATTCGCCAGGAGACGGAGCGGCGCGCGCTGCGGTCCGCCGTCAAGGCGCGCATCTTTGCGTGGGCAATCGCGACCGGCGGCCGCAACCGGAGAGCGGTGCTTGAGGGGCGCGTGCCTGCTTCTCCGCTGTGGAAGCTTGCGGACAGGCTCGTATATTCAAAGCTGCGCGAAAGCTTCGGCGGCAGGGTGCGCTACTACATCGCGGGAGGCGCTCCGCTGGGCGTGGACACCGCAACCTGGTTCGCCTCGGCAGGTATTCGCATTCTTGAAGGCTATGGGCTGACGGAGACCTCACCCGTGCTGGCGTTGAACACAGACCGCGCCTACCGGCTGGGCTCCGTAGGCCAGACGGTGCCGAACGTCGAGTTCCGCATAGCAGAGGATGGCGAGCTGCTGGTGCGCGGACCCAGCATCTTCAGCGGCTACTGGCAAAAGCCGCTGGCCACCAGCGAGGCCATGGATGCGGATCGCTGGTTTGCAACGGGCGATATCGGGCGCTTCGACGACGACGGATTCCTCTACATCACCGACCGCAAAAAGGAGCTGCTGAAGAACTCCGGCGGCAAGTTCATCGCGCCCCAGCCTATCGAGAACAAGCTCAAGGCACATCGTTTCATTGCGCAGGCCGCGCTCGTAGGCGACCGCCAGAAGACGATGTCCGTGCTGATTTCGCCGAACTTCCCGGCACTCGAAGAATGGGCGCAACAGCAGGGCATTGCATCCGCATCCCGACAGGAACTGGTAGAGCACCCTAAGGTCAGAGCGGAGTTCAAGGCCATCATACGCGGTGTGAATAGGACGCTGGCCAGTTTTGAAAACATCGGCAAATTCAAAGTCCTGCCCGACGAGTGGTCGATCGACACCGGCGAGCTGACACCGAGCCTCAAACTGAAGCGCCGCGTAATCCTGGCGCGATACGCAGATACGATCGCCGAGTTTTACACGGGCTGATGGACCCGGACGCGCGGTCTGCGCTTTGTCGTGCTATCGTTCTCCATGCTTGCCGGCGGTTATCGAACTTGCGACGTCGGGCTGGAGAATGGACGAAAGCATGCCTCTGAAATGCATTGCATCTCTTCTGCTTCTGATGCCGCTGACTGCTGCAGCCAGGCCGCCGGCGCACGACGCCCTGATCGCGGGCGGCTACACCTTCGAGCGCGGCGGGTGGACTTACGTCCATCTGGAGGGCACGCCGCAGCAGATCGGCTACCAGCATGGATACCTGCTGGCACCGCAGATTGTGGACGGGCTGAGGGTGTTCCGGGTGGAGGATGAGCACTCAACAGGCCGCGACTGGGCCTTCTTCCGCGACAAGGCGAAGACGATCCTCTGGCCGCATATCGAGCCTGAGTATCAGCAGGAATTGGCTGCCATCGCAGAGGGCGTTCAGGCCAGGGGCATTGCGCTGGATGTGTGGGATATCGTTGCGCTGAATGCCACTATGGAGCTGTCAGAGTACTACGTACCGTGGTTGAACAGGCAGCAGCATGCGGGCGGCAGTCCGAGCCCCAGGGCTCCGGGAAACTGCAGCGCGTTTATCGCCACCGGCAGCTACACTAGAGATGGCAAGATCGTCATCGCGCACAACAACTGGTCGTCCTACGCCGAGGGCTCGCGCTGGGTAATGATGTTTGACATCCAGCCTGCCACGGGGCACCGCATTCTGATGGACGGCATGCCGGGCATGATCGTCAGCAACGACGACTTCGGCATCAATGACGCCGGCATCATGATCACGGAGACAACGATCAGCCAGTTCGAAGGGTGGAACTCGGATGGGGTGCCGGAGTTTGTGCGCGCGCGCAAGGGCCTGCAATACGCCAGCTCGATTGACGACTACGTGGCCGCGATGCGCAACGGCAACAACGGCGGTTACGCAAACGACTGGCTCATTGGAGACCGCAAGACGGGGGAGATCGCCTATCTCGAACTGGGGCTCAAGAACACTCCGCTGTGGCGCACGAAAGACGGCTACTTCGGGAGCGCGAACTTTCCGCGCGACCCAAAACTGATTAAGGAAGAGGCCGTCGACTTTGACCCGTCTGACAAATCGAGCTCGCCCAATGCGCGCCGTGCGCGCTGGGATGAGCTCATCCTCACCAGCAGGGGCAAGATCGACGCGGTGACGGCAGAGCACTTTCTCTCTGACCATGACGACACCTACCTGCACCAGGTGCGGCCCGACCAGCGCTCACTCTGCGGCCACGTGGATGCGGCGAGCGAGGGCATCCCGCAGTGGGACTGGCAGCCCTATTACCCGGGCGGAGCGGTGCAGGGCAAGGTGACGACGAGCGACATGGCCGGCCAGATGAGCCTGATTGCACGCGCGGGGCACCCCTGCGGCGAGGACTTTATGGCTCGAACCTTCCTCGCTTCACACCCCGAGTACAAATGGATGTCCGGCATTCTGCGCGATATGAAATCCGGCCCCTGGACGGAGTTCAAGGCAGGCGAGAAGAGCGGCCCGTAACCGGCACTATTCCGCAACGGCAAGCAGCAGCAGCAGCACGCGCCAGAGGCCGGTCTGCCGGTCACGCGGGTCGTACCACTCGGCCCGCGTGTGAATGCTGCCTCCTTCGCCGCCCGCACCCAGGCTCAGCGCCTCGACTCCGAGTGAGATAGGCAGATTGGCATCGGTCGAGGCCACGCGCTGCTCGGTGCGCAGCATCAGATGGCGGTCCACGGCGCGGAGCGCATCCAGCAGGCTGGCATCTTCAGGCAGTTTCCCGGCGGGGCGGTCGCCAATCTTCTCGATGGAGAAGCGGACGCGATGCTCCGGCCGGTCCACGTGTCGGTTGCCCGCAAGTACGGCGTCTTCAACCGCGCGATAGAGTTCCACCTCGAGCGCGACAAGTTGCGCGGCATCGGTGGAGCGCAGGTCGAAGCGCGCCGCGGCGCTCTCCGGTACCGAGTTGATGGCAGACCCGCCCTCGATGGTGCCAACGTTCAGCGTGGTTCGTGGAGAGGTGCTCATCTCGACCTGGCTGAGGCGCGCAATGGTGCGGCTCAGCAGTGCAATTGGATTTGGGCGCCCTGCGTCTGTCCACGCATGACCGCCCGGCCCCTGCAGCGTGACGAGGTAGCGCCTGCTGCCCAGCGCGTGTGTCACCACCACTTCGTGGCCCGCACCATCCAGCAC
>CAYQYM010000059.1:0-10074 GCA_964421715.1 uncultured Acidipila sp. | reverse complement strand
CCGTTAAAGGAATTGTGAGGGCCGGGGGAGCGCCATGTCCGTAAGTGGAGACGCCGCGCGCCGTGCCGCCACCCTGCGGTTGTACTCGTGGATGACGCGGGCCACATAGGCGCGCGTCTCGCGATAAGGCGGCATACCGTGCCAGCGGTCTACCGCTCCCGGACCCGCGTTGTAGGCGGCCAGGGCGAGGACCAGGTTGTCGCTGTAGCGACGCAGCATGAGGTCGAGATACGCTGCGCCGCCCTGGATGTTCTGGTCCGCGGCAAAGCGGTCCTTCACGCCCAGCACGGCCGCCGTGCCCGGCATAAGCTGCATCAGCCCACCCGCGCCGGCACGGCTGACAGCGTGCGTCCGGCCTCCGCTCTCTGCGCGCACCACGCTGGCGAGCAGGTCCTTGTCTAAGTCGTGGACGCGGCCGGCCTCGGCCAGCAGAGTGCCGAGATCTGGAACGGCTGGCTTCGATTCCAGGGCCGGCGCCGGGGCCGACGCCTGCAGGTCTACATGCGCGACGGACGCCACCTCCGCCCGATTCACATCGATGAAGCTGGAGTCATCCGCGCCCAGGTAGAGCCGCAGCTTGCCCGCAACCACCCGCTGGTGGTCGCACAGCATGTCATAGCCGTTGGTCAGGAGGATGCGCTCGGCGCCACGGGCGTTCGGCACGGCAAGAGCCATCGCGAGCAGCGGCAGCACTGCGCCCAGGAGGCTGGCTCGTATCTTCACTGTGTTGCACTCACCACATCGCCGCGGAGAGCCTGCTGATCGAGCACCTGCTCTACGATTGAGCCGACCCCGTCGTCGTCATTTGCCGGGGCCAACTGCCAGCCCCGCTCCTGCGCCATGGTCAGCAGCTCGGGAGCGGCATTTGCCATCACCACGGGATGTCCGGCGTACTCGAGCATCTCGATGTCGTTGTAGTTGTCCCCGATGGCCATCACGTTCTCCTGCGTAAGCCCCCGCTGCCGGGCCAGCATGTCCAATGCGACACCCTTCGAGCAGCCAGGCGGCAGAACGTCGAGGATGCTGAGATCGCGCGCTGGGTACTCGGTGCGGTGCGTCTCAATCAGCCCCGCATACCTGCTTGCGCGCAGCCAGTTCTCAGCGTCGGTCATCTCGCGCACGGGCCCGCAGACCATGCCCTGCACCGGCGGCTCTCCGCTGTCGAAGGCGCGCTCCAGGGGCCGGATCTCCTCAATCCAGGGGCGGTTGGCCTCAACCCAGGGGGCAATCTGCTCGGTCAGTGCATCGAGCGACTCGAGCGCCAGCTCGCCGGGCCCCTCCTTGTCAAAGGTAAAGACGGTGGTTCCGCCAAATGCGCGCAGGACTGCGCAGAGCTCGCGGGCCGTGTCGATGGGGAGGAAGTGGCGGTCAATGCGGTCGCCCGCGAAGGTGCGTGTGACAGTGCCGTTCGAGCTGACGATCACGGTGGAGCGGTCCAGCCCCAGCGGTTCCAGCAGCGGCATGGCGTAGGCCTGCCGGCGGCCGGTGGCAATCACGATCTCCACGCCGTAGGCCTGCGCGCGCAGCAGTGCCAGGCGGTTGCGGCGACTGACGGCCACACCGGCAGAGGGCAGCAGTGTGCCGTCGATATCGATCGCAATCATTTTGATAGTGCCCGGGACCGCTACTGTCATCCATTCCAGTCTACAGGGCAGGGCACCCACCGGGCCGCAGGGAGCGGGGAAAAGAGTTACCATCGGCCTATGCAGACACCGGCTTACCTAGTGTGTTCGCGGTGCCATGAGCCGGTGGACCCGGCTGCGCCGGCCACGGCCTGCGCGCGCTGCGGCGCCCCGTTCCGCCCGGCGGAGCGAGGCCGCGAGGACCTGCTGCCGCAGCGGCTGCCCGTGGGTGGCATTATCACTCCGCAGTGAGCTTGTCCTCAGGCACCGCTCTGTCCTCCGGGCTGTCAGCCATCTCGACCGGTTTGTCCGGCTGCGATTGGTAGATCTCCTCCACGCGGGCCAGCGTATCCGCCTCGGCCACCGGCTTGTCGCGCCGGATACGCACGATCCGCGGGAAGCGCAGCGCAAAGCCGCTGGCGTGACGCGTGGAGCGCATCACGTTGTTGAAGGCCACCTCCAGGACCAGCAGCGGCTCCACAGTGCGGAAGCCGCCGTAGTCTTCGATCGTGTGCGCCTTGAAGAAGGCGCTCAGCTCATCGATCTCGGCATCGGTCAGGCCGGAGTAGGCCTTACCAACATTTTTCAGCCCGTCCCCGTCCCGCACGGCAAAGGTATAGTCGCTCAGCACGAGGGCACGCCGCCCGTTGCCATACTCCGCACCGGTCACGACCACGTCCAGCGTAGCCAGCTCGCGCTTCAGCTTCAGCCAGGCCAGCCCCCGGCGGCCGGGCTGGTAGTGGCTGCCGAGCGCCTTGAGCATCACGCCTTCGTTGCCCCGGGCGCGCGCGTCCGCGTAGGCTTGCTCCAGGTGCGCCGCATTCTCAAGCCGCGAGGCCGGCGCAAGGCGAAGACGCGCAGCCAGGGCCGGGCCTGCGGAGAAGAGCTCAACCTGGCCGCCAGCAGGGTGCCGGGCAGTGGCCCCGGCATGAGCGGCCGCAAATGCCTCCAGCCTCTGGCGGCGCTCGGCCAGAGGCACATCCAGCAGCAGCTCGCCATCCTGAAAGAGCAGGTCAAAGGCCATGAAGACCACAGGCGCGCTCTCCCGCATCTGCGGCGTTACACGCTTGCGGCCCAGCCTCTGCTGCAGTGTGGAAAACGAGAGCGCACGATCCCTGTCCAGGTTCCAGGCAAGCACCTCGCCATCGAGGATGACCGGACCCGCGATGCCGGCGAAGGCCTCCGTCAGCTCCGGAAAGCTGGGCCCTATCTCCTCCCGGTTGCGAGAGAAGATGGCCACCCGGCCGCCTTCGCAATGCAACTGCGCGCGCATGCCGTCGTACTTGTCTTCAACCTGGGCGCGGGTGAGCGCGGGCTTCTCCGCCGACGGACCATCGCCGGTGGCGGCGGCTTCCTCCGCCAACTCTTCGCGAAATCGCTCCAGCGCGTCCTCGACCGAATCCGCGGGGCTGGCCAGCATGAAGCCAAGCGGGTGAAACAGCTTCATCCTCGCCTCGGCCAGCGTGCCCTCGGCCGCCATCCGCACCACCTCGGGCAGGCTGCCGTTCAGCATCACCGCGCGGCGGACAGCGGCCGGCTCCGCGCGGTAGGCTGCGGCCACCGCGTCTTCCACCAGGCTCTGCTTCACGCCGGTGCGCATGTCGCCCGAGCAGAGCTTGACCAGGTATTTGGCCTCGATGGCAGCGGATCGCTTGAGCATCGCCGTCATGAGCTGCAGCCGCGGCGCGGGACCGCGAACGGCGGCCATCTCGGCCAGTTGCGACTCCACCTCAGCCAGCGTGAGCGGCGGCGGAGAAGGCACGCGGCCGGCCAGCAAATCCGCCGCGGCGGCGCCCAGGTCGCCGTGCCGGCGGTAAGCGGCGTGCATGGCCGTGTCGTCCGCTCCTGAGACGGCAGCCACAGCCTTTGACAGCAACGAGCCGCCGACGTTCAAGTTGCGCTGGTCAGTCTCCGCGAAAGGCTGCCCCGCCATGTAGAGCGCGGCCCGCGCGGCGTCCTCCACGGCAAGTCCGCCAAGGTATACAGCAATCAGCGCACGCTTCTCGAGCTTCCTGGTGGCCGCCGCCAGGCGGTCGCAGAGTTCGGAAAAGGGGAGCAGGAGGGCGTCCATCGCCTTCCAATATAGATGCCGGCATGCTTGCGCCCTGCGGCATGCGCGGCTGATACTAAGGCTGGGCGTTGGCGGCCCGCGGCCACTGCCTCTGCGCGCCTACCCGGCACGCACCTGAAGGAGAACACTCGTTTGGCATCACGACAGCACGGCCTCTTGCACACCCCCTACTCCATCCTTTCGATCACCACGCTGGCCGCGGTCGCCGCGCTGGCCGGGGGATGCCATCGTGCGCATGGGCCCGATGTTATGGCGCTGGTGAACAACAAGCCCATCCATCGCGCCGAGGTCGAGACGCTCTACCAGAACAACCTGGGCGAAGCCCAGCAGCAGCAGGCGACCCCCTCGAAGGAGCAGGCCGACATCGTTCGGCTCAACATTGTTCGCCAGCTCATCGACGAAGAGATCCTGATGCAGCGGGCGGCCAAGCTGAACCTGGTGGCCACCGATGACGAGGTCGAGAGCCAGGTCAACGAGTACAAGGCTCCCTTCACTCCGGACGAATTCAACAAGCGGCTGGCCGCGCGCCACCTCACCCTTGATGACCTGAAGCGGGAGATTCGCCGCGCGAAGACCGAGACCAAGCTCTTCAACAAGGAGATCAACTCCAAGATCAACGTCACGGACGCCGACATCGCTGCCTACTACAACCAGCACCGTGCCGAGTTCAACCTGATCGAGCCGCAGTACCACCTGGCGCAGATAGTGGTTACAAGCATGCCCGCAGCCGCGCCCCAGGCCGGCAACCTGCAGAACAGTAAGGCGAATAACGACACCGAAGCACGCAAAAAGATTGAGACGCTGCACAACAGGCTTGAGAGCGGCGAGGACTTCGGCCTGCTCGCGTCGAACTTCTCCGAGCGGCCCGACACGGCCTCAAACGGCGGCGACATGGGCTACGTTGGCGAGTCCAACCTGCACGCGGACCCTGAGATCTATGCAGCCATCAGCAAGATAAAACCCGGCCAGATCACAGACGTGCTGCCGGTCTACGCCGAGCCAAACTCCAAAAAGGTGGTTGGCTACGCCATCTACAAGCTGCTGGAGAAGGAGCCGGCCGGCCAGCGCGAGTTGAACGATCCTCGTGTGCAGCAGGCCATCCGCACGCAGCTCCGCGACAGCCGCTCGCAGTTGATTAAGAACGCTTACCTCGAGATGCTGCGCGACCAGGCGCACGTTGAAAATTACTTTGCTGAGGACATCTTCAAGAACGGCGAGAAATAGAGCATCTGGCATCCGGACCTGCTGCGGAATAACGGATGCCTGCTGCCTGAATCAGCGCCTCGTGGCCAGGCGAACCTTCGCCCCGTTCCGTCCCAGGCGCTCGGCGAGTAGGCGAGACTGCGACTTTTCGCGGGTCAAGCCAGCGGCTACAATCAAAGAGACACGCTCGCGGAGGGATGTGTGAGCGGTTGAAACAGGCGGTCTTGAAAACCGCTTTACCCTAGCGGGTAACGGGGGTTCGAATCCCTCTCCCTCCGCCATTCGGAATCCCCGGCTCTCTCTTCCGGAGTGATCCGCAACCACATCTCAATGAAACCTGGTTCGCTTCCAGAGCAGGACGGCTCCACCTCCAGCAGCCACCAGCATGATGGCACCCAATGCAGACAGCGCCCCTAAGGAGAGGCGAATGCCCGGCCGCTCGGACCCGCGGGCCAGGAATGCGAGCACGGCGACGGCACAGGCCACAATCAGCCAATCCCACCAGCTTCGGGACCTCGTTTCGCCGCCCGCGGCAACTCCCTGCTGTGCCTCCATGCACTCCTGCAGGGAGAGCCCGTACCGGTCGCACTCCCGCTCTATTGCCTGATCTCTGCTCTCGTGTTCCTGGGCGCTCGCAGAGGAGGAACTGATGAGCGCGGCACCGCCAATCATCACCAGCGAGGACGCAAGGGCCAGCGCACGTCCTCCGGGACCGACGCGGGCAAACTCGTGAAATACCAGCGCACCCCAGGCCAGACCCCATAACTGGTTGGTGTTGGAAAGTGGGATGCCGCGGCCGATGCCGACATACTTGGTCGCATACTGCTGGAACATATCACCGATCACCCAGCAGAACCCACCCAGAAACAGCCAGAAGAGGATTGCGCGCCGGCTCGTCCATTCGGCACTCAATGCAGCCATTCCGCCGCTGAAATGCAGGGCAAGCAGGCCCATCGTGCAGAGTTCACCCACGGTGAACACGGTGATGAACGACAGCGGATTCATTCCGCTTAGGTAGGCCTTGCGATACGGGACATACATCGTTCCCCAGAGCAGACCTGCCACGAGCGCCGAGCAGATGCCGCGTAACGGATGCCCGGTGAATGCTGCGTGCTGCGTGATTGTTTCTAACGCAAGACCCAGCGCCCCGCAAAAGATTGCCAGCGCTCCTCCGATGACCCGCATCCGGCAATTGGCACTTGCGCCGCGCATCTCGTTGAACAAGAGCCAGCCCCAGAAGATCCCGATGAGACTGTTTGTGTTCCAGAGAGGAAATGCGATCGAAAGGCCGACATCGCGGATGGCAAAGACCGTCAGCGTGTTGGCGACAGCCCACAGAGCGCCTGCCAGAATTGCCCAAAGGATCAGGTGACGGCGCAGCCAAAGGTCGACGAGCACAGTTCGCGTTCCGACCAGGAGCGTGGGCACCGTCCAGCGCGCAAGGAAGACGCCAATCACCATGCAGAGAGAGACGGCGAAGGGAGAGAGGCCCGCTGTGACCAACTTGGCAGGAGCTTCCGCTCCACCCAGCCACACACCGGCAACAAGGCCGCACACGACGCCCAGCGAGTGCATGCTGCGCGGGGTCTCGCGCGCCTTGCCCACGACTTGTGAACTCATCCAGCGCTCCTTTCAGCACCCGCAGCGGAGGCGAACCATACCGCGCCTCAACTGACCCACAGAAGCATGATGACACCGAGCGCCAGGACGACCAGGGGCACCCACAACTGCACATCGGTGGCAATGCGCCCCATAGATGCCCGCGCGTGCGGTGAATCTTTCTTCATAGACGAACTCCTCCGCTGTCGCAGCCATTCAGGTGAGCCGGTGAGAACCATCGCCACTCACCGGAGAAGTAAGCAGCGCATGGCACGGCTCATTGAACGCGGCAGGCAATTCACCACAATCTACCAAGGCTGTTGTTTCTATCCACGATTCTCACACCCCGGTGTGCATGTCCTGCGCAGGTTGCTCACCCTGCGCCTGAACTGAGATGGATGCGAACTGGAACTCGGCGAGGACCACCAGCATCTCCGGTGCAGGTGTGCATGGCTGACCTCTCCCGATCTATTTTGTCAGCCGGATTGCGAGCTGCAGCACGCGCGGGTCTGTCACCGTGCTGGTGATGAAACCAAAGGCTGGCGACCCAAAGCTGCCGTTAGGCTGCGCGAAGGCGGGAGTGTCGAGCGCATTGAACAGCTCGGCGCGGAATTCAACGGCCGTCTCGCGAGCAAGTATCGTGTTCTTGACCAGGGCGAAGTCCAAGTCGCGGTAGGCCGGTCCTCCTACCGGATTCCTCGAGGCGTGACCAAGCGTGAGTTGCGGCGTCGGGGCAGATGCATCCGTATTGAAATAGCTCGAGGATGGGAAAGAAGACCACCTGGCCCGGCTCCGGCTGGAGCGTGGAGGTGCCATCGTAGATGTACTCGTTCGTCCTCGGACGGCCGCCGTTGATGCGTGGCAGCAGCGTGCCGTGCGGCGGCTCCACGCCAGGCGCAAGCGTGGTCAACTGGACGAAGTTCCGGGTGTTGAGCGGCATGGAGAGGATGGTGTGCCCAGAATACTGTTGGCGATGTCGCTGGTGCCGGTCTTAAGCGGAGGCGCGTCTGCGTTGACCTCGATTGCCTGCTACTCCCCGCCGGGGATGAGCCTCAACTCGAACGCCACGGTCTGCCCCACAATCGCGGTCACGCCTTCACGGACGAGGTGGGCAAAGCCGGGGGCCGAAGCGTCCAGCCGGTACTGCCCCGGCGCAGACTGGTGAAGGTGAAGTCACCCGAGCTGGTGGCGCGGGCAGCGTGGCGTGTTGTTCCTGCCCATGGAGACCAGGTCCACCTCGGCGTTGGTTACGGCGGCTCCGGAGCTATCCACCACATGGCCGCGCAGCTCTGCGGCGATCTGCGCGTGCAGGCCGGCTGCGCTGTGTGAAAAGAGCAACGCAGCGAGGGGCAGCCGGATGTTCATCGCAATCTTTATCATTTCATCCGGGAGTTGTGTCGACCGTCCTGGTTCAGACCTGGCAGTGCAGGGCTAGAGTAAACATTAAAAACGCCGGTATTTGTCGAATTGAAATGCGTATAACCGTATAGTAGAACCGGGCCGAGCACAGCGGAATCACAAGAAGAGCAGGGGACCGCAGTGCCTCCGGCTGGCTATCCGATTTCGGCTTGTGTAACCAGGACGCCTTAGTGCGTGTGAGATAGAGGCTCGCCCACTACTTCGCCTGGCTTGCGGTGATGCACCGCCTTCAGCAAATCCGGCAGAAATTCGAGCATGAGGTTATTGCCCGCATTCCCGGCCAGGGAGATGCCCCATGTCCGCATCACCACGCCCGTATTCGCGCTGACGTGGGGATAGTAGGTGAGTACCAGCAGGGAGGCCGCGAGGTGTCCAACCACGTTGCTGGTATTGAACGCAGCCGCGCCCGAGTCACGCCGAGCCACCAGCACGCGTTCTAAAGCGTAGAGGCTGCGTGCCGCGTACCGGCCGCCGTGTATGACCGGGTCCGCGCCGAGCCGGTAGTAGCGTGGGTCTTCACGCGTCACGGCGGGAAGGACTCCATAGGAGAGTATGCGCATGGAAGCCTGCCGTAACGCCGCACCGCCCAGCCGCTCGCCGAAGCCGGCTGAATCCGTCCCGTACTTCGGGTCAGAGTCCAGCGCATGACCCAGCCCTGCGGAGAAAAATGTGGGCACCAGCGAAACCGGCCTTACCTCGTCGCGCAGGGCGAACAGCAGCTTGTCACGAGCCGAGAAGCGGACCGGCTGCTGCCACGGCTGCACCACCTTGGCCCACTTGTACTGCTGATGCGAAGGCGCGACGGCGTTCTGCGCCAGCACGCTGGCGGCGACTGAGAGCACCAGCACGAACTGGACGATTCTTTGCAGAATTGAAAGCCTGATTCCGATTGGAGTTCCGAAACTGCGCAGCGGTTGTCGCAGCGGCAATAACACGCATGGTACCCGGGACCGGAATAACCCGGGCGGACAGGCCTGCGGCCATTGACCCCGACGCCGGGGCGGCAAGATACTCTTGCTTTATGCGCAGCATCTTCGCCAGGTTTACCGAGTCGCTCGACCAGGAGTTTGCCCGGCTACGGCAGGGGCGGGCTGGCCGCGAGCTTCGTTCAGCGATCGATCACGCCAACGACAGGTATGTCCCCCAGGTTCGCCGCAAAGGCATCCGCCTGCTCGACCGCGTTGGTCGAGAGCTGCGGCAGTTGGCCAGCCGCTTTGAAGCCCCGCGTGCCTGAGCCCGCGGTGAAAAGGCGGGCAGGAATCCTGCGGGCGGCTCTCTGCGCGGCGCCTCTTCTGCTGGCTGGCTGCAGCCACAGGCAGCGCGTCTCGGCGGCACCTCCGCCACCGGCTCCTCCGTTGCCCTCCGGATCCTCTGCAGCCTCATCGCACGCACCCTCTCCAGGCACCGGCGGACGGTCGGAGCCGGCAACGCCGGAGAGCCGGCCTGACATTTCGGCCGGAGAGCCGGCAGATGCCGACTACGTCGCGAGCCACCGGCCGATTTATTCCGAGGAGGGCCTTGCGAGCTGGTACGGGCCGCCCTACCACAACCGGACGGGCGCAAACGGCCGGATTTACGACCAGAACCAGCTCAGTGCTGCGCATCGGACGCTGCCCATGGGCTCCCTGATCAAGGTCACGAATCTCGCGACCGGCCAGGCGGCGATCATGCGCGTGACTGATCGCGGCCCCTTTGTGGGCAACCGCGCCATTGACCTTTCGCTCGCCTCGGCTAAGGCTTTAGGCATGTGGCGGCAAGGCGTAGCTCGTGTGCGCATCGACGTCTACGCCGCTCCGCACTCCATTGGCGAGGGCGGCCGCTGGTGCGTGCAGGTGGGAGCGTTCAGAAACGAAGGCGAGGCCCACAAGCTCAAGGAGCACCTTGCGCGCAAGTACCGCACCGCGAACGTGATCGAGTTCACCGGGCCCACCGGCCACTGGGTGCGCATTCGCCCGCTGAACGATGACAAGCAGCGGGCCACGGAAATTGAACAGGAGCTGAAGCCAGCCGAGGGACAGGCGTACCTGGTTCGCCTGGACTAGTCAGCCGGACTGGTTCAGGCGGACTGGCTTACCCGGACCGGAAACGCCGGCCGGAAGGCGCCGGACTAGAACCAGTCTCATAATTCCCAACGGCGGTGATTTCGTTCATTCTGGAGTT
>CAYQYM010000058.1:0-10086 GCA_964421715.1 uncultured Acidipila sp. | reverse complement strand
CGCCGGAGGAGACCTGGCGCAGTCGCCGGCCGTGGTCATTGCAGACATCGTGGCGACAGGGTTCGTGCCCGAGGGAAAGGCGCTGCTCCGCTCCGGCGCGCGGGCTGGAGACGGCATCTACGTGACCGGTGCGCTGGGTGGCGCCGCCGCGGAGCTGGCCCTGATGGCCGCAGCGGGCAAAGCCGCTGCTGGAAGAGTGGGCCCGCAGCTCTTTCCCGAGCCGCGCGTAGCCCAGGGGCTGCGGTTGCGCGGGGTGGCCAGCGCCGCCATGGACCTGAGTGACGGCCTCTCCGTTGACCTGCTGCATCTGTGTGAGGAGTCTGGCCTGCGCGCGGAGATCGCCGCCGGCGAGATACCGGTGCATCCGCTCGCGGCGCGCCGCGCGGACGGACTTGCGCTGGCGCTGCACGGTGGTGAGGATTACGAACTGCTCTTCACCGCGCCGCCGGCGGCGCGTGTGCCGCGGCGGATCGCCGGTATCCCTGTGCGCCGGATTGGAGCGATGCGGCCTCTGTGGAGCCCTGCGGCCGCCAGAAGAGGTAAACCCGCCCTGGTTTCACTCGATGGAAGTCCGCTGGCTCCGGACGGCTGGGAGCACTTCCGGCGATAACCACTCTCCAGCAGGCCGGTTGTTAGCATAGCTAAGTAATGATTCATCAGAAGACCCGCATCCGTTTTGCGCCCTCACCCACCGGGCTGCTGCACGTTGGCAATGCACGCACCGCGCTCTACAACTGGCTCTTCGCGCGCCACACCGGGGGCGAGTTCATCCTGCGGATCGAGGACACAGACCTCGAGCGCAGCGAAGCGCGCCACGAGGCGCAGTTGCTTGAAGACCTGCGCTGGCTGGGTCTCCACTGGGATGAGGGTCCGGGCAGCGAGAAGGGCGGGGGCGGACCGTATGGCAGCTACCGCCAGTCAGACCGGCTGGAGATCTACCGCGAGCACACGAGGCGCCTGCTGGCTGAAGGCAAGGCCTACCGCTGCTTCTGCACGCAGGAGGAGCTGGAGGCCGAGCGCCAGCGCGCGCAGGCCGGGCATGCCTCGCAGGTCTACTCCGGGCGCTGCCGCGCTCTTGATGCTGAGACGAGCTCGGCGCGAGCGGCTGCCGGCGAGCCCTTTGCCGTGCGCCTGCGGGTGCCTGACCATCCGCTGCGCTTTCGCGACCTCATCCGCGGTGAGGTCGAGTTCGCAAGCGATGCGGTCAACGACCCAGTCCTCGTGCGGTCAAGCGGCGTGCCGGTTTACAACTATGTCGTTACCGTGGACGATGCGCTCATGCGGATCACGCACGTCATACGCGGGGATGATCATCTCTCCAACACGCCCAAACAGGTGGCCATCTACGAGGCGTTTGGATGGGAGCTGCCGGTGTTCGCACACCTCTCGACCATCCTGGGCAGCGACCGCGAGCGGCTCTCGAAGCGGCACGGAGCCACCTCGATAGCGAGCTTTCGCGCCATGGGCATCCTGCCCGAGGCGCTGCTGAACTACCTGGCACTGCTGGGCTGGGGCGCGGAGGGCGGCACGCGCGAGATCTTCACCACGGATGAGCTGGTCAAGCAGTTCAAGCTCGAGCGCGTGACCGCCGCGCCTGCGGTCTTCGACCTGGACAAGCTGAACTGGCTCAACCGGCACTACCTCAGGCACGCCGAGACGGCGCGCCTGGTGCAGCTCGCGTGGCCGTACTTTGAAACCAGGAACCTGCTGCCTGCGTTCGACTCAAGCCTGCTGCCGTGGTTTGAGGCGCTGCTGGCAGTGATGCTGCCGGCTGTGGACCGGCTCGACCAGTTGCCGGAAAGGGCACGCTTTCTTTTCGATTTTCACCCGGACGAGGAGAGCGCGGAGATGCTGTCCTCTCCCGCGGCGCAGGCCGTGGTAGCGGCATTCTCGGCGAGGGTTCGCGCGCATGCGGGTCCTGTGAGCGCGGCACAGTTCAAGGCGTGGATGAACGAGGTGAAGACGGAGACGGGAGCGAAGGGCAAGGAGCTTTTTCACCCTGTCCGCATTCTTCTTACCGGCTCACACTCCGGTCCCGAGTTCGACAAGATCATTCCGCTGATCGAAGAGGGAGGCACTGTGGGCCTTGCCATTGCCAGTGTGCGTGAGCGAGTAGAAGCCGCGGCCTAACACTTCGGTTTCCGCTCCTTCAGAAACTCCGTTACGGTGGCGGGGATCCATGGGCTGCATCTTTTCACACTCACCTTGTGGTAGCGGCCCACGTCCACATGCACCAGCACAAGATTTGCGTTGAGCAGTGCGGCAGTCGGTGCCCGGTGCAGGTGGATGTCCGTCACCTGGCAGTCGTCCGCACCCGCTGCCCGCAAACACGGTAAGTTACAGCCGAGGCTTGCAGCCGGGCTCAGGCGTAATTCTCATCCCGCGTGCCCACCTTGCCGGAGCTTGGATTGCCGGTACCGTGGCTGTCCTTGGCTCCGGAGCCCGGCGAGGACTCCTGCGACTGCACATCGCTGTCGTTGCCCTTGAGGTGGTTCAGCTCGCCGTCCATCTCGCCGGGGCCCTTCGGGTTGGTGCTCTCGCTGGTTGCGGTCATGGCTCTGCTCCTTCACTCAGATTGGGGTGCGAGGGCCGAAGATTCGTTGCCCGTCTGCCGCGCGGCTGCCAGGCAGCAATCTCCAGCATCTGAAGCAGGAGATCGCCCGGCAGAAGGAGGCAACCATGGCCAGCGAAGCAGAAGTGAGGGAGTTGCGCGAGGACAGGCAGGAAAAGCACGAGGGCGGCCGCGAGTTCGGCCATGAACATCGCACCCAGGCCAGCGAAGCTGAAGAGAACAGGGGCCTGGCCGACGATACGAGTAACAAGATCGATGCCGGGGTAAGCAAGGCAGGCTGAATCCTTAGCGCCCGCTGAGGAAGGGGCTTCCACGAACGATGTACCGCGCGGGCAGCTCTGCGGCTTTGCTGATGCCGATGCGCGGTGTGACCTCGATCTCCGGCGCGGGCGCGCCATCGTCCACGATGCGGAGCGGCGACCGGGGGCTGGTCAGGTCGAGACCGTTGCAGCCGTCACGTGTTACAGCTAAGGCCTGGCAGAGGCGGCCCGGGCCGGAGCAGAGCAACCGCAGCGTCTTCTGGCTGATCTCTCCCGCCCCGCCCAGGCCGCGTAGTCTCGCCATGGTACCCATCCCGGCTACCGGTTCGAGCGCGCGGAAGAGCACGCCCGCGCCGTCGCCCGCGCGCTCGCAGGAGGCATTCAGGCAGAAGTGCATGCCATAGATGAAATAGACGTAGGCTCGCCCTGGCGGCCCGAAGAGCACGCTGTTGCGCGCTGTCTCTCCGGCAAACGCGTGTGCCGCCGGGTCGTTCGTGCCAAAGTAGGCCTCTGTCTCTACCAGCCGGCCTGCCAGCAACTCACCGTGGTGCTCGCGGACGACGAGTTTGCCCAGCAGGCCGCTAGCAACTGCGTCCGGCGGACGGAGATAAAAGCTGGAGGGAAGAGGTTGCACCGGCCGCGCTACCTGGGCTCCCTGAGGGCGGCCAGCACCTCTTCGGCGTGTCCCTCCGGCTTAACCTTCGGAAAGATGCGCAGCAGCGTCTGATCCGGTCCAATAAGAAAGGTGGTGCGCTCGATGCCCGTTACCTTTTTGCCATACATGTTCTTTTCCTTGAGCACGCCAAACTGGTTGCAGACCGTCTCATCCTCGTCGGCCAGCAGGGGATAGTTCAGGTTGTACTTGTCGCGGAACCTGGCCTGCGCCTTCACGCTGTCGCGCGAGATGCCGAGCACGACGGCCCCAGCGGCCTGCAGCTTCTTGAAGGTGTCGCGAAACCCGCAGGCTTCGATGGTGCAGCCGGGCGTATCCGCCTTGGGGTAGAAAAAGAGGACCACGGGCTTGCCCGCAAAATCGGTAAGGTTAACTGTATTTCCGTGGTCGTCCTGCAAGGTAAAGTTCTTAACTTTTTCGTTCAACTCCATGTCTTCACTCCGTTGCTAAATTCAATGCGTCTTATAGATTGTTCCTTAGCAGTGGAGACTATGTCACGCACCCTACGGAAAACATTCAGCCTGGCGGCAGTGTCTCTTCTCGCGCTAACGAGCAGTGCGCAGACTGCGGGCCCGGGGAACAAGGATAATGTGAAGCAGCCACGGGTACGCGCCACCGCAGTTTATGAATGGACCGGCGACCTCGCGACACCCGGCGCGAGCCGGCTGGTACCGGTGGCCGTCTTCGATGGGGAGAACTACCAGCCCGGCGGACTCTACATGTCGCAGCCCGAGCCGATGGCGCTGGATCCAGGCACCGTGTACCAATTGGAGAAGGCGGGCCTGCCCGAGGGTACCGTCGAGGTCGACCAGGCGCAGCGCATGAACATGCCGGGGCTCGGCGTGACCTGGTTTGGTACTGCAAAGTGGAAGCCACAGGTTGCGCCCGGGATTCCGAAGTTGCAGGTCTCCAGGGTAGCCCCGCAGGTGGTGCATGACGTGGACTCGGACCGTCCTCACTTCAAGGGTGCGGCAAACGCAACGCCGAAAGACACGGCCAGTACGCAGGATAAGGCGTCCGACAGCAAGGCTGCGGGCAGCCCGGAGGCGAGCACCAAACCGCCTCCGCCGGACCCTGACCGGCCCACCCTGCGCAAGCGCGTGCCGGGCGAGCAGAAGAAGAGCCCCGCAGCGGACACCACCGCTCCTGTAACCGCGACCCGCCAAAGCGACCCGGACCGGCCGCGTCTGGCGCGAGGCAAGCCTGCGGCGGACCAGGCTGCGCTGCAGCCGGCGAAGCTGACCGGAATGCCCGAGGATAGGAAGCAGATGGTCGCCTACTCTGACGTGCGCAACGAGGAGCCGCGCAGCTACCTCTACCAGTGGGCCCGGCCGGAGGACGCGGTGAAGGCCGAGGCAACGCTGCGAGAGCTGGCGCAAAAGGCAGTTGCACCTCCGCGCGTGGCGGTCAGGCCGCGCGTAGAGGCAAGGTCGCCGCTCAACGCAGGTCCACGCCGCCCGCCCCTGCAGGGCGGCCAGCCGATGCTGCCGCACCTCGCCGGCGAAGATTTTCATGCCTACGAGCTGGCCTGGAGCGGCGGCGCGACGCTGGTGTACTCGGCAAAGACCACGGATGCACCGGTGAAGTACGTCACGCTGATTGCCGAGCCGGACTTCTACGGCAATCCTCGGGTGCTTTTGCAGCGGGTGGCCAGCGAGGCCACTCTGGATGAGACACCGCGTATGCGCCTGGTGGATGCGATCGATGCTGACGGCGACGGTCGCGCGGAGCTGCTGTTTGAGCTGCGCAGCGCCTCCGATCGCCAGTTTGCCCTCTACCGCGTCATGAACGGAACCGCGGTAGAGGTCTTCAACACGGGCCCGCAGGCGCACTGAGCACGCCCGCGGCGTCCGGCGTTCGCCGCGCCGCGCTACCTGCCGCGTGCTGCCGGGGCGGGCATCACCTGTGCCGCGAAGCGTTCCATCTCCTCAAGCTGCGGGCTGCTCTGCAGCAGAACGATCTCCGCGCCTGCCTCTTCAAACGCTGCGAGGCGCTCCTTGACCTGTTCGGGCGTGCCCACCAGGCCGCTGCGCAGGCCGCGATTCGAGACCGAGTAGTCTTCCAGCGAGATCTGCTGCTCAAGCTTCGAGCCGGTGATCCACTGCTGGGAATTGGCGTAGCCACGTGCGGACTGCTTCACATCCGTGATGCGCAGCACCTCTCTCTGCGCCTCGGCGGCGGAATCACGTACTACCGCGTAGCCTGCCACGCCGAAGACCATCGGCCCCAGCCCGAGCCGTTCGCGGCGTTCGCGCATGTCGGCTATCTTGCGTCCCACGGTGGCCGGGTCGTCGCCATGCATCAGGTAGGCATCGCACCTGGCGGCGATCAGATTCTTGGCCGTCTCCGACTCGCCGCCGGCATAGAGCCGCGGGCGCGGCCTGCTGACGGGCCTGGGAGAGAGCGTGTTTTCCGTCACCTTGTAGTAGCGGCCCTCGAAGCTGTAGCTATGGCCTGACCAACATCCGTTCAGCACGTCCAGCCACTCGGCCGTGCGTGCATAGCGGTCGTCGTGCTGATCGAACTGGATGCCGTACTTTGCTGCCTCATCTGCCCACCAGCTTGAGACGACGTTCAGCGTGAGCCGCCCGTTTGAGATGTGGTCGATGTTTGCGGCCTGCTTTGCCAGCAGCGCCGGATTGTGAAAGGTGGGGCGCACGGCGGTCATCAGCTCAAGCCTGGTTGTAACGGCAGCCAGCGCAGCGGTCGTGGACCATGCGTCGAGCGATGGCGCGTCAACGCCCTTGATGTCATTCAGGTTGAGCTCGGCAATGAGCGTGAGGTCGTAGCCGATCTCCTCGGCGCGCCGCGCCAGGTGCGACACGTAATCCCAGGTCGGCGGCATGTGTTCGTCTTCTACATTGCGCAGCCATCCGCCGAAGACGGGCAGCCAAAAGCCATAACGCATCCGGTTACCTCACGTGCTTTGGCCGCGCTGTCAGCGAGCCGTTGCGGTTACGCCGGCTTCCTGCTCCAGCCAGTCCACGAGCTTCACAAAGGGGTCAAAGCCGACGACGCGTGGCCCATCCGCGACGAAGTTTGAGAGCGCATTGATGTCATAGTAGAGCCGCTGGCCATCGCGGTCGTCCACGATGTACTCGATCCCGCCCAGCTCGATCCCTGCCTCGCGCATAATCCGCTCCACGTCAGAGATCACGTCCGTGGGTGGCTCATAGCCCTCCACGCGGATGCCGCTCTTCGGCGCATCGATGGCGCACGCCGCGCGGTTCAGGTCCACGCCGCCCGTGGTGCGGCAGATGTCCGCCGGGCAAAGGTCAAAGGTCTCGCCCGTGATGTGGACCTTGATGGCGTAAAGAAACCGGCCGTTCACCACCTCGCAGCGCACGATGTGCTGCCCGCGCGCCGGGATGAACTCCTGCACCAGCGCGGTGGAGTCCAGGCCAAAGGCAAGCGCCTCCGGCGAGTCTGCCGACGCTGCAACTGCGCTCGCAAGCGCAGCGAGCGAGTCAAAGCGCTTTACGCCCGCGCCCGAGCCGCCGATATTCGGCTTCACCACCACCGGCCAGCGCAGCCCCTCGGTGGCCGCTGCCGCCTGCGTCGGCCGATGAATCACGCGCGCTTTGGGGAAGGGAAGCCCGAGCTGGTCCAGCATGGAAAGCTGTGCCGCCTTGGAAAGCTCGGTGCGAAAGGCGCGGCTGCCGTTTATCACGCGCACGCCGCGGCTGGCCAGGTGCTCCAGGTAGCCCAGCGTGTAGAAGATGGCGTCGCCGTGGCCGCGGTTCCACGCCGAGGGGCTCATGCGGTTCACGACGAGAGAATAGAGACGCTCCGGACGATCTTCAATGGAATAGCAGTGCTCGACGGCATTTAGTTTGACGTAGGGAGTTCCGCGGCGGTCCAGCTCCGCAAAGAGCGGCTTGAACCAGTGAGGCTGTTCGTAGTAAATGGCGATGGGTAGCGACATGGCAGTAAGGTCATTTTATCCGGGCTTTACAGCGAACGTTCTTCGCGTGACCAGGCACGCATATGGCTTCAGGTGCGCTGCATCTCGACGGAAAACGCGGAATTACAGCGTTCAGCCTGCCTGAGGAATGCGGCAACCTCCTCGAGTGGCCGTATGCCTCCGCGCGCGCCCTGATGCATGCAGTTCATCGCCGCCACAGCGCAGGCAAAGTCGAGTTGCCGGTCCAGGAGCCAGCCTTGCAGCAGCCCGTATAAAAAGCCTGCGTGGAAAATGTCGCCGGCACCGGTGGTGTCCACCACGGGAACGCGGTAGGCCGGCGCATAGTGGAACCGCTGGCCCGTCCAGGCCAGCACGCCGCCCTCGCCGAGCGTGGCGGCAGCCAGCCTGCAGCCGAAGCGTTCCCGGAGGGTGCAGAGTGCCTGCTTCAGACCGGCCTGCCCCGTCAGCCGGCCGGGAAAGTCGCGACTGACGATCAGGTAATCGATCTTTTCCATCAGGCGCTCGACGCCGGGATACGTCTCATCGAGATCGGCAACCACTGGAACGCCGGCCTGGCGCGCATAAGTAGCCGCGCGCAGGGCGGCGCCGGTGTCATGTCCGTCCAGGTGTAGAGCGCGTGCCCGGGTGATCCACTCCGGTCGCAGCTCATGCGGGGCAAGCGTCAGGCGCTCGTCGCGGCGGCATAGCACGGTGCGCTCCCCCTGCGCATCCACCAGGATAAGCGACTTTGCGCTGTCCACCCCGTGAGCGCGGATCAACTGCGCCTCTACGCCGGCGCGGGCGAACTCGCGCTCGTGCAGGGTGGCGGCGCGGTCATCTCCCAGCTTGCCCACGTATCGCGTCGAGAGGCCCCAGGTGCTGCAGGCCACCATGGCCGAGGCCACCTGGCCGCCAGGCAGCACGAGCTCGGTTTCATACTCGAGCTTTGAGCCACGCGCGGGAAACTCCGGCACGTGGATGAGTGTGTCTGTGGCATTGAGGCCGACGCCTGTCACGTCCACCACGGGAGTCTCCGGCATGGCATGATTCTATGGCCGGCACCGGGGAAGGCAGCGCTCAGACCGTGTAGATGCCGAAGAAAAGGGCGGCCCGCAAAGGCCGCCCTCGTGATGGACTGCCCCGGCTAGAAGGTAGTGCTCACCGTCAGGCGGAAGGTTTTTTTCGGCTCGCGCAACTGGTAGAGCGAGCCGTAGAGCTGCGTGGCCTGCGCGTAACTGTAGTCCCCGGCGCCGCCCTGCGGGAAGAGGCCGCGGGTGATCAGGTTCTCGCCTACGAAGCTCTTGAACAGCGTGAGCGGATTGTAGGCGTAGTAGATACGGAATGGAGCGTTGACGATGGGCACCATCACCGAGATTTGCGCGCCGGTAGACATGCGGGGCACGAAGTTTGTTCCCGCGATGGGGCGAATGCGCGTGTCAAATCGAATGGGCAAGCCACCAACGCAGGCGCCGTTCACAAGATTGGGGCAGCCGTAGAGCGGCGCGTTCAGATTGTCGGCGCCCTGCACACTCTGCTTGAGCTGGCCCTTCTCCAGGGCGGTGACCAGGCCGATGTCGTTGAACAGCTCAAGTGCCGCGGTGCGTCCCACAAGTGGAATTCGGTATTCGATGTTGGCGTTAACCATCGTGTCACCGCCGGCCGACACGATGCCGTAAACGGGCAGCGGCACCTGCACGCACTGGTTCGTCTGCGGGTTGGTCGGGTCGCGGGGAACGCAGCTTCCATCCGGGTTCGTGAGGTTGAAGTTAACGCGCGTGGGGATAAAGGCGTAAGGCGTGATGGCGCGGACGTCAAAACCACGCACGTCAGATTCGCCGCCCATGTAAAAGCGGTTGAACGGGGGTGCTACATTTCCACCATAGCCCTGGATGTAAGCGGCCTGGAGGCGGTAGCCGAAGGTATTGCGGCCCTCAGGATTGAAGTGCAGGCCCTTGATCGGGCGAAACTGCTTGTACTCAACCACCGGCTGGAAGTACCGGACGCTGCCCCAGAGGCCGGCCACCTGCATGACTGCAGAAAACTCCGATCCCTGCGTGGGCATGTAGGTCGAGTTCAGCCGGTCCCAGGAGTAGCTGAACGACACCTGGCTCGTCAGAATACCTTCAAGCGCGTTCTGGCCCTGGATTCCGCTACGGAACGCCAGCGTCTGGAACAGGTTTTGCGACGCCTGGCTGAAGGTTGTAACCGAGGAACGGTTCCAGGAGTAGGTGACGCCGACGCGCTTGAACGAGTGGCGGATGGGGTAGCTGGCTGAAACATTGAAGCCCGAGGTGGACTGGTTGTAGTTCTGCAGCAGCGAGTTTGTGGCCGCCGCTGAATTGGTGTCCGCGCCTGAGAGGTCGTAGGCCTTCGAGGCGTTGTAATCGTATTTCGCGCTTGAAATCTGGAAACCGACGGCGAGCGGCTTGTTGCGCAGGTACGGCTCGTTGAAGCCAAAGAGCAGGTTGCGCGAGAGATTGCCGGCCTGCGCCTGCAGACTCAGCGTCTCACCCAGGCCGAGAAAATTATTGGTTTGATAGTTCAGGCCGAGAAACGATCCAGCCAAACCGCTCACACCTCCGTTCAGGCCGATGGAGTTCTTCCCCTTCTCCTTCACTTTGAGCAGCAGGTCTACCGTGCCGGCCTCGCTGTTCTGGTGCGTCTCCGTGTCCTGCTC
>CAYQYM010000057.1:0-10158 GCA_964421715.1 uncultured Acidipila sp. | reverse complement strand
CCGCGCGCATGCTGGTGCTCCAGCCACTCCAGAAAGTCGTGAAACCGCCCCTGCTGCGCCGCGCTGATCTCGTTCACCCGCGCAAGATACAGGGTGCCGCCTGCAGCCTCGGCCAGCAGCGTTGCGCCCTCGCTTGAAAAGAACTCGGCGGCCATGCAGGGCACGAAAGGAGCGGCACCCCGGGCGCCCTGTCCGGAGCTTTGGCCGGAGCTTTGGCCGGAAACCAGTCCGGTGCTATGCCCTGAGCCGGAGGCGCATTCATGCAGGGTCCGCGCCAGCAGATGCTTGCCTGCGCCGGCCGGTCCCTCGATTACGGCCACGCGCAGGTGCGGCGCCGTAAAGCGTACCTGCGTAAACAGCCGCTGCATCACCGTACTGCGGCCGGCCATCTGGCCCAGATGGTGTCTTGCCTCCCCGGCTGCCGAAAACTCGAACGGCTCGCCGGTGCGATCTAACTGCGCTACGTGGCTGACCGACACTGCTCCCCCAGGTTGCGCGGGCTGGAGCGCCCGCTTTGAGAGCTATCGGCAAAACGGGAAAAAGGCTTAGGGAGTGGGCGCGGGGCGCACGCGCGACGAAGGCTGGTCAGAGAAGATCCTGCCATCGCGAATGTGTACAACGCGGTGAGCGTACTCCGCGATGTCCGGCTCGTGCGTTACCAGCACGATGGTGTTGCCGCGCCGGTGCAGTTCGTCAAACAGCGCCATGATTTCATCGCCTGTCTTCGAATCGAGATTGCCGGTGGGCTCGTCGGCCAGGATGATCGACGGCCGATTGATGAGCGCGCGGGCGATGGCCACCCTCTGGCGCTGTCCACCGGAGAGCTCGTTCGGCCGGTGGTGCATGCGCGTGTCAAGATTCACCGCACGCAGCGCAGCCTCGGCCCGCTCCAACCGTTCAGCAGCGGGCGTGCCGTTGTAAATGAGCGCCAGCTCCACATTGTGCAGCGCCGTGGCGCGCGCCAGCAGGTTGAAAGTCTGGAAGACGAAGCCGATCTCCTTGTTGCGAATGCGCGCCAGCTCGTCATCATTCAGTTCGCTGACCAAATGGCCATTGAGCCAGTACTGGCCGCGCGTCGGCGTGTCCAGGCAGCCGATCAGGTTCATCAGCGTCGACTTTCCCGAGCCGGAGGGACCCATGATGGCCACGTACTCATTGTGACGGATGCGCAGGGTCACGCCTTGCAGCGCATGCACCTCCTGCTCGCCCATGGTGTAAGTCTTCCAGAGATCGTCCACGACGATCACGTCGCCATGCGGGACGTTCACCATCTCCGCCATCGCGTTCAACCCTGATGTCTGTGTCGCCATGCCCGCGCTCCCGGTCCTGTCTTTTACGCTACTACGAGCCGGAGCTCGAGTCGTCCTTGGCCGGGGCTGCCGGCGCCGTGTCCCGTTTGACCGCGGCATCCTGCTTGAGGTCGCGCAGCACCTTGTAGGTTCCGGTTACGACCTCGTCGCCTTCCTTCAGACCACGGGTGACCTCGATGTCCGTCGTGCCGGTGATGCCGGTGGTAACGGGTACGAAGTGGGCCACCAGCTTGCCTTTCTCCTGCCGCACGACGAATACGCCCTGAACCGGCGTCTTCTGTGCGCCGGAGGCCGGAGCGCTGGCCGCCTGCACCGTCTTACCGTCAGACTTCTTCAACTGGTCTTCGGTCCGGAGCGTCAGCGCCTGGATGGGCAGTGAGAGCACATTCTGCCTGGAAGCCGTGGTGATCTTGGCCGTGGCCGAGAGGCCCGGCTTGAGTTCATCGGAGGCCTGATCGAGCGTGACCACCACCTTGAAGTCCTTTGCCTCCTCGGTGCCGCTGGTAGATTGACTGGTAGACACACCGGTCGAGCGCAACAGCGCCTGGTCGCCCACCTCGGTCACGTGCCCCTTGAATACCTTGCCCGGAATCGCATCGATGGTCACATCGGCCGGCTGGCCTAGGGCTACGTTCACTATGTCCGTCTCGTCGACCTTCACCTCGGCCGTGATGACGGACATATCCGCCAGCGTCATCAGCGTGGAGCCTTGGGCATTTTGTATACCGACCACTACCGTCTCTCCCTCGCGCACCGGCAGGTTCGTGACCAGGCCATCGAACGGAGCGATGCTGACCGTCTTGTTCAGGGAGTCCTCGTTGCTGCGCAGCGTCGCGATAGCTGTACCCAGGCGCCCGCGCGCAGACTCAGTGTTCGCCTTGGCCTGCGCAAGGGAGGCGGCGGCCTGCGCTAGCGAGGCAACAGCGGTGTCATAAGCTGCCTGCTTCGCGTCGAAGTCCTGCTTCGCGATCAGCTTTGCGTTGTAGAGAGCTTCAGCGCGCGCGTAGTCCAGCTTCTTCTGCTCCAGGTCAGCCTTGGCACGCTGCACGTTCGCCTCGGCCGTATTCTCCGCGGCAACATAGCTCGCGATGTCGGTCTTGGCCGAGTTTATCGAGGCCTTCTGGGCCGCAACACTCGCCTCCGGCTGCACGTTCTCTACCGTCGCCAGGATCTGTCCCTTCCTTACGTGCTCGCCTTCTTTCACATAGAGGTGCGTGATCCGGCCAAAGGCCGTCGCGCCGATGTTCACATATGTCTTCGGCTTGATCTGCCCGGTGCCACTCACCACGGAGGTAAGCGTTCCGCGTGTGACTTTACCGGTGAGCACCTTGGTATAGCCGGACTGCGCCCGCACGACCGTGAGCCCGATGATACCAGCGACAGCAAGCACGATAACGACAACGATGAGAATCTTTTTCATGTAAGTTCTTCCGCAGTTTGACTAACTGCTCGGTCTACGAAAACCCGCGAGGGAAAGTTCCACAGCGTCTTTCCGAGGGGTGGGGCGAGTATCTGTTAAGTTTTCTCCCGGGCAGCCCATCATAGCAGGGAGAGCAGCCCTTTAAGGTTCAATTTTGAGCGAGACCACCTGCTGACCATTCAGCTCCGCATCCACCGGCACGGAGGCGATCGGCAGAGCCGACTCGCCGCTCAGCGAGAGCTTCTGCGCGTCCTTCAAGGGCGCGAGCACATTGGCCATGGACACCGGCAGCTCAGGCAGCGTGCGGCCATCGACCGTGGCCTGTGGCGATGGCGCCAGCAGTGTGACGTAGAGCCGGTCATTCGCATGCAGGCTGTTCAACTGCGCAATCGTGGCGGTGACATCGAGCTGCTGTGCGCCCGGCCTCGCCGGCTGCAGCAGCCGGTCGAGCGTCGCTCCATCGCTCACCAGCAATCGCAGGCGGCCCTCCGGCAGGGTTGTTGGCAGCTCCACCGGAACGCGAACGTTTCTAAGCCGCCCACGATAAGGCCGCAGCGTAGCCTCGATGGTGATCCGCTCTCCGGCCCGCGCCGTCACCTGCGGCACCTGCACGCTCTCAAGCTCCGCCGTCCGCCGCTCCGGAAACGCCTCGACCGCCACCTCGACGCTCTTCACCGGCGTGCGGCGCGCCGCATTGTCGTAGAGCCGCGAGAACCGCTCGCCTACCAGCAGGGCGGCACTCAGGTTCGCCGGTCCCAGCACCGTGGGCGCCACGATGTTATCGAAGCTGACCGGCGCATAGCCCTCCATCTCAATCCGGCTGCGGACGCGGTAGCTCGTCTCCGCCGTGAAGCTGTTGCTCTCCATCAATCCCTGAAAGAGCGAGACCATCACGGCAGAGGGCGTGAGCTGTGGCTGATCCACTACCTCCAGGTGCAGCGTGCGGCCGGGGTGCTGGCCGGCGCCTTCACCGGTGATGGTCATGGTGACGGGAATCATCCGCGCGGGGACACCGAAACGGCCGGAGATGGCGGTCTGGCGGTCCTCTTCAAAGGAGCCGACCGTCTCCGTCGTGTTCACGATCTTGAAGGCGTTGAGCGGTGAGGCGAGCGTAGCTACCACCTCGGCCTTGGTCATCGGCATCGACACCGGACCGAACTGCGTGATGGGGTGACCGCAGGCCAGCAGACGGCCCTGGTCTACATAGGTGACCGTGCAGGTGGCGGCAATCTCGAGATCGCCGCGAACCAGCAGCGCGCTGACCGCCGAACCCGGAACGATAGGCTCCGGCTGCCGCTGGTCAGGCGAGCCCCCGCCGAGACCCGCCACGGGCTCCAGCCCGGGAAGCGTGGCGTGCTGGCGCCACAGGTCGATGGCCGCCGGGCTGAACCCACTGAAGACCAGCGGGGATTCGATTGGCTTGAGCTCGCTGGCGGGCTCGCTCGCAGAGATCATCTTCTGTGGAACGAGTGGCTTAACATCGCGAACCTGAAGCATCTGTTCAATCGGCGTGATGCCAGCTATGGGCTCCTTGCTGAACTGCCCGATGCGGTAAGAGAGTGCTCCGGCCAGCTTGCCGTCGATGTAGACCGGGCTGCCGCTCATCCCCGCGACCACCCCGGTGTACTCGGGCCTGGCACCGTGCAGCCGCGCCAGGATCATGTCCTGCCCGGGGCCGAGCGCATTGTGCAGCAGACCCAGAATCTCGACGTCCATTGGCTCGGGCTTCGTGCCCTCAAATACCGTCCAGGCGATGCCGTGCAGGCCGCGGTGAATGCCCGTCAACGGGAAGACTCCGGCCGAGGAGGGCGGGGGCGCACCCTGACCGTAGACCGGGAGACACGAAGCGAACAGGAGCAGGGCTGCATGGATTGCTTTTAACCGCATGGACACGTCTATAGAGTAGACGCAGGAGAACTTGCCGCATAGCATCCGGAAGTTCCAAAATGCAGAAAATGACTCACCCGCAGCTTCGCAGTTCATTCCCGCAGCGCGTTCCGGTTCTCGCCGCAGCCTGCATGCTTGGCCTGGCGCTCGCCTTCGGCCCCGCCACGCTTCAGGCACAGCAGCAGACGCCAGCCTCTGACCCGCAGACGCCTTCGGACTTTCCGCAGGCAACACCGGTGCCACCGGCGCAGCCACAGCAGAAACCGCCGCAGCAGCAGACGCAGCCACCGGCGCCGCAGCCCGATCAGCAGCCCGATGCGGGCGGTCCCACTGGCGACAACGGCTCGATCGCCCTCCCAAAGAAGAAGCAGAAGGAAGATATCCCGCCGCCTCCTCCGCCGCAGACTGTCAAGAACCCTCCGGGGCTGAACAACTACTCGCTGCGCGTGGACGTGCCGATCGTCACCCTGGACGTGGGCGTGGTACTTGAGAAGACGCACCAGTTCGTGCCCAACCTGCAGAAGAAGAACTTCCGTGTCTACGAGGATGGAGTGCCGCAGGAGGTCACCGGCTTCCAGCGGATCCAGGCGCCAATCACGGCGGTCCTGCTGGTGGAGTTTGCCGCGAACTCCTGGTGGTTTATCAACGACATGGAGCACGCCGCCTACACCTTTGCCCAGCAGCTCAGGCCGGACGACTACGTTGCCGTGATGACCTATGACATGCACACGCAGATTCTCACCGACTTCACCCAGGACAAGCGGCTCGTCTACAGTTCGCTGAATTCGCTGCAGATTCCCACCTGGCATGAGACAAACCTGTTCGACGCACTCTATGAGGCGCTGGACAGGTTGAGCCGCGTGGACGGCCGCAAGTATGTGGTGCTGATCTCCTCCGGCCGTGACACCTTTTCAAAGATCACGCTGGACAAGATTCTGAACAAGGTGAAGGCCACGCCGAATGTCACCATCTTCTCCGTGGGCACGGGCCAGACCGCGCGCATGATGGCCGACGCAGCCGGCGGCCTGGGCTCGATGCGCAACCTGGACTACCTGCAGGCCGACAACCAGATGTCCACCTTCGCCCGCATGACCGGCGGCATGGCCTTTTTTCCGCGCTTCGAGGGTGAGATGCCAGACATCTTTCACCAGATCAACGAGTCGATCCGCAACCAGTACGCGATCACCTACAAGCCCACCAACCAGAAGCAGGACGGCACCTACAGGAAGATCCGCGTGGAGCTGGTGGATGATGAAGGCCACCCGCTACGCATGCAGGACGAGAAGCACAAGCCGCTCAAGTACGACATCATTACCCGCGACGGCTACAGGGCGAAACAGCAGGTGGAGTAGTTTTTCGCCTGCTGTTTCGCTGCTTACCTTTCCCCGGGAGAGCGCTTACCTTTCCCCAGGGATAACTCAGAGCTTCATCGGCTTACCGTACTCTTCGTCAAATACCGTGCGGCCCATGCTGAAGCGGCCTCCGGGAAACTTGTCCGGTCCCTTCAGGTGCCCGACTGCAAGTATGGCGACGACCTGATAGCTGAGCGGCAGCTTCAGCACCTCAGCCACCTTGTCCTGCTCATAGCCTTCCATGGGAGCGGTGTCGTAGCCCAGCACCTCGGCCATGAGCATCATGCTGGTGAAGCCGATCATGACCTGCCGGTTCAGCCACATGGCCATGTTGGGGTGGCTGGAGAGATAGTTGGGGATATTGGCCTTGGCCTGCTCGGCATATCCCTCGGGCATGCCCCCGTCGCGGCCCAGACGCAGCATCTCTTCGAGGTCGCCGTTGCGCCAGCCGTCAGCGTCTCCGCAGGCCACAATCACGGCCGAGGCCTCCTCCACCTTGGCCTGGTTATAGCAGGCGGAGCGCAGCCGGCGTCTCTGCTCCGGCGTCCGCACCACGACAAAGCGCCACGGCTGCATGTTGTAGCCGCTCGGCGCATTCAGCCCCGCCTCCAGAATTTTTTTCAGGTCGGCATCGGGAATCGGCCTGCCATCGAAGCTGGGCGTCGCGCGCCGCTCCTGGATAGCCTGGCTCAGACTCTTCTCCTTCATATCGCGCATTTCTCCTATTGTTCCCGATCTCTTGGTCCAGACTCCTTCGGTAGCCGGACCGTGCAGCCCGCACTCGCAAACGGGCCATTGCATCAGACTACTGGATTTCGCTCATCGGCAATTCGATCGCGAACGGCCTCTGCCCCGGGGCGTTTGCATAAGCCCAAAGTCCATGGAAACCCTCGCGCAGCTCAGGATGGGCCGCCAGCAGCGCCTTCATCAGACTGACGATCTGCGCGCGGGCGGCTGCCGGGTCGCTCACGCTCGTGGTCTTGTAGGAGAAGACCAGATCCAGGCCACCAAGCGTGCCGTCCGTGTGCATGTCTGTCACCGCAAAGGCCTGGCCATTGGCGTTCAGCGTCATGGGCTCGTTGCCGGGCAGACCCTGCGGCATCACTGCCTGCGCCTCTTTCTGCAGGCGCTCAAGGTTCGGACTGCTCAGGAAATTCACCGGCAGCAGCAGCTCCTGCGCCGTCCGGTAGTAGAACCAGGCATTCCAGTTCTGCTTCTGCTGGGCAAATCTGCGCGCCTCGGTCCAGTACCACGTACCGTCGTGGCCGGCCGTCATCATGGGTCGCACGAAGAGCCCGGCCAGCTTCCAGGCGTTCGCCTCCTGGCTCAGAATCATCGAGATCTGCTGCGGGCTGTTGACGCCGGTCGCATGCAGAATCACCAGCGCGTAGCGGCCCGGAGGGAGCTGCGGAATGGTGATGGTCACCAGCAAGGGGGAACCTTCCGAGCCGCAAAAGAACTGCTCGTCTGCCACCTCCTTGGCATCGCTCGCATCCAGGCCGTAAATTGCATTCACGGTGAGCGTGGCCCCCTTTACCTTGGGGGCAGCGTCTTGAATTGCACCCGCAATGCCGCTGAACTGGGCCGCGACGCTGGCGACGGTCGCGGACTTAACGCCGGCCACATCGCCTGCCTGGATCTGGCCGGCAAGCTGGCGCGCGGCTGCAATGTACATCTCCCGCTCCGCCGGCTTCATCTGCGCAGCCGTACTGCAGGAGACGGCAAACGCCGTGCGAAACGGGAGCAGCAACAGCGCTGCCGCAAAAAAGGTTAAGAGAGAGATACACCTGGGTAGCATGAGCCGTCGTGAGCGCAACATAGCTTTCGCTAGTCTAGTATACGGAGAGGTATCCAAGTGTTCATGCCCCTGCGCAACCAACCCGGCGCGTTCACGAGAAAGATGTTTGCCGTTATAAGCCTTGCCGGGACAGCGGCTATTTCTACCCCGCAGTTTGCGCAGGTAATCCAGCCGCCGGGAACATTTCCCGGCCAGATGCCGCCGCAGAAGCAGGGCTCCGGCCCACTCCAGCCCCCGGGGGAGATCCCCAAAGCGCCACAGCGCAGCAGCGGTACGCGTAGCCTGGCGCGTCACGCTCCGGATTTGCCCAGTCCCCAGCCGGCTGTCCAGCAGCCCACGTCGCTGCTAAGCCGGCCGGCCCAGCCAGCCAGGGTGCAGGTGCAGAACGGTACCATCACGGTGGACGCGAACAACTCCAGCCTCAGTGAGGTGCTGCGCCAGCTTGCTGAGCAGACCGGCATGCAGGTGAACGGGCTCTCCGCCGACCAGCGCCTCTTTGGCACGTATGGACCTGGCGATGCGCACCAGGTGATCCTGAGCCTGCTGGAAGGTTCTGACTACAACGTCGTCATGGTGGGCTCAGCGCGCGACGGCGCGCCTCGTGAGCTGCAGTTGAGCCTGCGCAACCAGCAGCCTGCTGCCCCTGTCAACAGCCCACCTCAGGCGGCCCAGGGCAATATGGACCAGGACGACTTCGAAGACGATCCGCAGCCTACCTTCATTCCCACTCCGAACCCGGCTGCTATTCCCGGGCCCGACGGCACCCCGGCGCTGCCGAATCCAAACCAGAATCAGCCTGACCCAAACCAGCCACGGCAGGGCATTAAGACCCCGCAGCAGATCTTCCAGGAGCTGCAGCAGTTGCACCAGCAGCAACAGCAGCAGCAACAACAGCAGCAACAACAGCAGCCGCCAGGGCCCGAACAGGAACCGCAGTAGCGGCGAATAGATTCAGCACGAATGCAGGGACGCAGCAAGCCAGGCTAACGTGCCAACTCACCCCGCCAGCACGCTTGAGAGCTTCGCCGGCAGGTCCGGCTCAGAGGCCACTGCGCCGTCGAACAGGCTGTCTTCGGCGGGAATCAACTTGTATCCGCACCGCACCAGCCGCATCCAAGGCCACCGCACCCGCATGATGCGGGCCAGCGAGACCTGCTCCTCCGGAGAGAGGCTGGAGGTGTACACGGCTGCGTCGAAATACTGGGTCTCTGCGAACAGCTCGGCGTAGCAGATGTTATCCGCACGGGTCACCATGAAGCCGCTGGCAGACAGGTCGGACTCGGTGCGGTCCACAACTGCGGATGGCGAACCGACCAGCAGCACAGACACAGCAAACGCGGGAGACGCTGGTTTTCGCTTCGCTCTCATGCCTCCATCTTACGAAGCGCAGCCATGTATACAATGCCGGCCCGGGCTCTGTTTGGGCTGCGTGAAAGTTCCGGGCGCGGTCGCATCATGTCACTCACAGGGTGTTGTCCAGGATGGGAAATGCCGACGCCGGCTCGGGGTGGAAGTAGGCATAGATCTGCGCCGCCGTCTTCCTGGGCACGACGGCCGTCAAGGCGGTCAGATCGGCAGTCCCCACGCTGCGTATGCTGCCGAAGTGTTCCAGCAGCCGGATACGTGTCCGCACACCCACGCCGGGAATCGTCAGCAGCTCGGAGTCGCGGTCGCGCATCTCGCGCCGCTTGCGGTGATAGCTGATGGCGAACCGGTGCGACTCGTCGCGCACACGCTGCACCAGGTGCAGCACCGGCGACCGCCGGTCGAGCACGATCGGCTCGTCCTCCTGCCCGTAGAGGTAGATGATCTCCTCCCGCTTCGCAATCGAGGCCAGCGGCTGCGAGGTGAGCCCCAGCGCTTCAAGTGCCTGCGCGGCTGCGTGGAGCTGGCCCAGTCCGCCGTCGATCAGGATCAGGCTTGGCATCGGCCGCTTTTCCTCCGCCAGCCGCTTGTAGCGGCGCGTGACCACCTCGCGCATGGAGGCAAAGTCGTCCACGCCGGAGACGGACTTGATCTGGAATTTGCGGTATTCGGCCTTCTTCATCGCGCCGTCCTCCCACACCACCATGGAGGCCACCGTCTCCGCACCCTGAATGTGCGAGATGTCGAAGCACTCGATGCGCCGCGGCAGCTCCGGCAGCAGCAACGCGTCCTGCAGCGCCTCCTGGATCGCTTTCTGGTTCGGCTGCATCACGCGGAAGCGCTGGTCATAGCTCTGCTTCGCGTTCTGCCCGGCCAGGTCCACCAGCGAACGCTTCTCGCCGCGCTGCGGCACGGCCAATTCCACGCGGCGGCCGCCATGCTCACTCAGCAGCGCGGCCAGCGCTTCGCGATCGGCAAAATCCACCGGCACATAGATGCTGCGCGGCACATACTGCTGGTCAATGT
>CAYQYM010000056.1:0-10179 GCA_964421715.1 uncultured Acidipila sp. | reverse complement strand
GTTCATGGAGATGCAAGGTGATGAAGACAGCGGCTGGCAACTCCGCCGGAAACCCTTCGACGAGCGTTTGCAGGGCCTCGAAGCCCCCGGCCGAAGCTCCGATAACAATAACGTCTCGCGCTGCCATTGTGACTCAGATGCAGTCGCCATCAGGTCTGGAAGATCACGCCGCCGGGCGATCAGAGCTTGCAACGTGCAGGGGTTCTTCACGATTCCTGGCGGCCGGGAAAGACCTCGACCTCGACAGGTCAGGCACTCGCTGATTGTTGACGTCTCCCCAGTAGAAGGGATGGACGATGGGCGGCGCTCTGCCGCCGCGCGCCGTGGTGGCTCACCTGGGCAGCGGCGCAAGCGTGGCGGCCTTGGAGCACGGTCGCTCCGCGGATACAAGCATGGGGCTGACGCCGACGGGCGGCATACCCATGGGTACGCGCATTGGTGATCTGGACCCGCGCTTGATGTGTTTCTGGCGAGAAGCGATAAGCTGAACACCAAAGGCTGGTGAATCGCGGGTCCGGCCTGCTGGCACTGGGCGGTGCGAGTGACATGCGCGAACTGCGGCGGAGCGCGAAGGCAGAGGCGAGGCTTGCGATTGATATCTTCTGCAGGAGCATCGCCATCACCGTGTCTGTATAGGCATGTGCGCTGGGAAGGTTGGAGATGCTGGTCTTTACCAGAGGCATGGGAGAGCACGACAGCGCGACGCGTGCCGAGATGTGCCACACACTGAGCTTTCTCGGCGTAAAGATCCATGCGGAGCAGAACGCGCGGCATGCGGCTGAGATCTAGGCTGCCGGCAGCAGCGCTTCGGTTCGGATCGTCGCGTCGGAAGAAGAGCGACAGATCGCAAGGCATTGCCGCCGGCTAGCAACCTCGCCTTCGGCTTTGTCCTCCCACTGAGGGAGGGTTAAAGGCATGATCGTCTTCATGGGACTATTCGCAGCTTTGATTCTGGCCGGTCTGGCGTACCTGCTGTGGGGAACGGGCGCAATCGGAAGCCGTGCGTTCAACCACGGCAGCCGCAACCAGCGCTCGGCGGCTCTCGACCACAAGGAGCAGCGGGTAGGAGGAATCGACTAGCGGTGCTTGCGATTCGCTGGACCGTGGGAGATGTGAGTGACCGTGGTTTTGAGGCCCTGCGACTCTCGATACGCGGGGCCTTCTCCATTTATGGAGATGCTGCGCGCTATGCCGTCTGCGTTAACGGGATGGGCCCTGACGAAGCGCGGCGGCGCACGGGCGGCATTCCGGCCGAAGCCGGAGTAGATTGGGTGGATGTGCGAGGCCGTCTGCCTGCGCTATTGCTGCGCCATCTCGACGCCGGGATGGCCGAGGGCGTCGGCTGGAAGCTTGCGCCGCTGCGGCTTTTTCCGCACGACCACGAGCTCTCACTCGACAACGACTGCATTCTGTGGGCTGAGCCGGCTGCGGTGCGTGCATGGCGGCAGTGCGACGACGCAGTAGTGCTGGCAGAGGACGTGGAAGCCTGCTTCGGCCAGTTTGCGGGCCGCTGTCCCCCGGCACCGCGCAATTCGGGCATGCGCGGGCTGCCGCCGGGTCTTGACCTGGAGGCGGCGCTGTACAGCGAGCTGCTGCCGGAGACCGTGCTCAGGTCTGAGTTGGATGAGCAGGGCCTGCAGGTCGCGGCGCTCTCACGCGGGCGCAACCCGTGGGTGGTGTCGCGCGCCGAGGTGAGCATCTGCTCGCCCTTTTGGCCACGGCAGCCGGAGCTGGGAAGCTGCGGCGCGCACTTCGTGGGGCTGAACGCGCGCCACCTGCCCTGGAACTACTTCGATCGTCCCGCAGACGTATGGATGGAAGAGCACTGGCGGCGGCACCGGGACGCGATCGCTGAACAAACAGGCGCGCCGGTGCTCACGCGCTGAGGTTCAGGCGGCCCGTACCGGTGTGTCAAGCTCGCCGGTCTCGATCTTCTCCTGGCACTCGATGCAATGCGGTGTCCAGGGCAGAGCCTCGAGGCGTTTGGTGCCGATGGTGCTGCCGCAGTGGATGCACTCCCCGAAGCTGCCGTCCTTGATGCGGTCAAGCGCGAGCCGCACCAGGGAGAGCTGGGCTGCGCCCTTCGTGCCTTGGCTGAAAAGGAACTCTTTTTGGTAAGCGAGAACGGCCTGGTCGGCCGGGTCCTGCGTTTCGGTGACGGTGGTTTCACGGCCCTGCTCGACGGCGGTGAGCATAGAGCGCTCGATAGTACGCTGCTGCTCGAGCAGCTTGTCTTCATAGCGGCGCAGGTGATTGTTGTTGGTGCTCAAGGGGAGTACTCCTTCTCAGCTGGTGGCAGATGAATGCATTTCGTAATCAGCTATTGGACGCACGAAGTGTCGAAAGATTTGTTCAGTATTTCTACGGGATCGTCAGAAATCTTGCGTACAAAGATCTTGATGAACACGCCGTACTTGATGCGGCGTTCGCACCCCGGTAGGCTGGAATGGCCATGTATGACGAATTTCATGTAACCGACCGCTGGACGGGCGAAGACCTGCACTGCCGCTGGAAGGCGAACATAGTCGCGATTGCGACGCGGCATGCTGATGCCGTGGACGTGCGCTTTGAGGTGAGCGGCAGGCCGGTGTGGATCGCCATACCCTGCCAGGCGTGGGTGGACTATAAGAAAAAAACCGGCCACGTGATCACGGACATGCTCGCGGCGCAGGCTGCGGGACGCTATCTGCGCCAGGCAATTGAGAGCGGCTACGACAATGGCCGCGAGATGTACTCGATGAGTGTGCCCGAAGCCCTGGAGCACGTGGAGGCTGTGCTGCGCGAGGCGGGACACACGGGCAATCTGCCCGCACTGCCGTCAAACCCTGAGAGCTACCCGGCGCCGCTGCAGTCGCTGGAAGAGGGAAAAGGCAACATCGCCGCCGGCGACCGTTAGTGCGGAGCCCCTTTACCCTTTGCCACGCCCGCCACACGGGTGGCACAATAAGCGGTTTGGGTCTGCGCGGGAGTCACCTTTGTTCCCGCAGGCCGGAAGGAGAATCGCTATGGGCGCTGCTACGGTCACGAAGGATCTTCGCCAGTTGACGGAGGGTCCGCATGTGCACCGGAACCTCCCTACTCCGCAGCTGGTCGAGACTGCGCTTGCGCGCGGTGAGGCTCGCCTGGCATCGAACGGAGCGCTGGTGGCCTACACCGGCGCGCGCACCGGCCGCTCGCCGAAAGACAAATTCATCGTCGACGACGAGCAGACCCATGGCGTTGTGGACTGGGGCAAGGTGAACCAGCCTTTTCCGCCGGAAAAGTTTGCCGCGCTGCTGGACCGCGTGGTGAAGCACATGGCGGAGCGCGACCTCTACGTCGAAGACCTTTACGCTGGCGCCGATCCCGCGTACCGCCTGCCGGTCACGATCATTGCCGAGTACGCCTGGCACGCCCTGTTTGTGAAGAACCTGTTTCTGCGGCCCACGCCGGAGGAGTTTGCCACCCATGCAGCCGAGTTCACGGTGATTGCCGCGCCGGAGTTCGAGGCCGTGCCTGAGCGGGACGGAACGAAATCGAGCACCTTCATTCTCACGGATTTTACGCGCAGGATCGTCCTGATTGGTGGCACGAAATACGCCGGCGAGATGAAGAAGTGCATCTTCGGCGTGATGAACTACCTGCTGCCTTCACGCGATGTGTTTCCGATGCACTGCTCGGCAAACGTCGGCGCGAATGGCGACACGGCGCTCTTCTTTGGCCTCTCCGGCACGGGCAAGACGACGCTCTCCGCCGACCCGCTGCGCCGCCTGATTGGCGACGACGAGCATGGCTGGAGTCCGCAGGGCGTCTTCAACTTCGAGGGCGGATGCTATGCGAAGTGCGTGGACCTCTCCCAGGAGAAGGAGCCGCAGATCTTTCACGCTATCCGTTTCGGCTCCGTGCTTGAAAACGTGGTGATTGACCCGGTAACGGCTGAGCCGGATTACTCCGACATCCGCTTCACGGAAAACACGCGCGCGGCTTATCCGATTGACTACATGGAGAATGCCCTTGTTCCCAGCATGGGCGGTCACCCGCGCAACGTGCTGCTTCTTACGGCGGACGCCTTTGGCGTGCTGCCGCCTATCGCAAAGCTGACGCCCGAGCAGGCGATGTATCACTTTCTCTCCGGCTACACAGCCAAGCTGGCCGGCACGGAGGCAGGGCTGGGCAGCGAGCCCGTGCCGGAGTTCTCCACCTGCTTCGCGTCGCCCTTCCTCCCGCGGCCGCCGCGCGTCTACGCTGAGCTGCTGGGAGAGCGGCTGCGGCAGCACAAGGCGCAGTGCTGGCTGGTGAACACGGGCTGGACCGGCGGAGCCTTCGGCGTTGGCCGGCGCATGAGCCTCAAGCACACGTGGGCCCTGGTGAACGCTGCGCTGGATGGCAGCCTGGCCGCGGTGGCTTATACGACCGAGTCTGCCTTCGGGCTCTCGATTCCGGCCAGTTGTCCCGGTGTTCCGGCCGAGTTGCTGAACCCGCGCAACGCCTGGGCCGACAAGGCCGCCTATGACGCGCAGGCGCGGCTGCTGGCAGGAAAGTTTGAAGTCAACTTCGCGCGCTTCGATGCTCCAGAGGCGGTGCGCGCGGCCGGACCCGCGCGGGCCAGAACGCAGGGCTGATGTTTGCGCGGCGATTGAAGATCGAATGGCTCAGGGCAGGTGGTGCCGCTAAGGCGCAGCCGTGTCCCGTGAAGTGGATCGACAACTTCGCCATGCGCAACTTCACCAACGACGCTGTCTTCGACGACACCCTGCCGGTGGGCGATGGCCTGCTTGAGTGCGGGTACCGGGTGCCGCTGGACAGGTTGCGCGACGCGATGGATGACTGGTTCCGGCGCAAGAGCTATCTCGGACCGGGTGACCGTCTGCTCGTCGAAGAGATTGCGCTCCAAAGGGCCGACCTGCCCCAATAGCACGATCATTCCCTTGATACCTTTTCTGGTTCCTTCGGCCCGCGTTTTCCACCGGGGCTGCGGAGATTGGGCGTTATAGTCGGAATGGCGGTTCTTCACGGCCTTTGCTCGAGGCGTGGCAAAACTAGACACATACTCCGGCCCCTCGAGGCGCCCTCAAAAGGGTGCGCGGCAGGGCACGGCGCTCGCAGACGACGAGATGGACGGCGAATTCCTTCGTCCCCCGGTTCTGTCCCGCCCGGCAGGTCCGCGCCGCGCTGCTGCCAGCTTCGATGATTTTCGGGAACCGGAGACGAACGCGGCGGGCGACGATGCGCCATTTCTTCGCACCCGGAAGCGCGTGCCTGTACGCAAGGGGCTACTGCCCAGGGGGCGTCTGGCCCGCATCGGCCTGGTGGCTGGAGGCTTCGCCGCAGCCGGACTGGCGGTAGCCGGGGCCATGCTGCTGCGCAGCTTCTTTGAGCACGACGCACGCTTTCGTATTGAGAGTGCAGCCTTGGTGCAGACGGTGGGCAATAGCCAGTTGACACGCGCGGAGCTACTCTCTGTGTTCGGTTCCGATATCGGCCGCAACATATTCTTTGTGCCGCTCAAAGAGCGCCGGGCGGCGCTCGAACAGGTGTCCTGGGTGGAGCATGGCACCGTAATGCGGTTGCTGCCAAACCAGCTTCGCGTGGCGATTGTGGAGCGGACGCCGATTGCCTTTGCCCGCGTGGGCAGCCGGGTCGAACTGGTGGACGCTCACGGGGTACTGCTGACGATGGCACCCGCGGCGCTGGCCGCGCGGCACTATTCATTTCCAGTGGTGACCGGCATCAATCCGGAAGACCCGCTCTCGGTGCGCGAGCCGCGCATGAGGATCTATCAGCGTTTCGTCCAGGCGCTGGATGCGGACACAGCCGCGGGAACGAAGGGCAAGGTTTCTCAGCAGTTGAGCGAGGTCGATTTGTCTGACCCGGAGGACGTGCGTGCGCTGGTGCCGGCCCAGGGTTCAGACCTGCTGCTGCACTTTGGCGACGATGATTTTCTGGATCGCTGGCACAACTACCAGGCGCACATCGCGGAGTGGCGGCAGCAGTACCCAAAGCTGGCCTCTGTCGATCTGCGCTACAACGACCAGGTGGTACTGAAGATGGCCGACGGCGCGCCGGCAGGCCCGGTTGCTCCGGCGAGAGACACGTCCGCTCAGGGATCGACAACACCCTTGCCTGTTGCGCGCCCTGCACCTGCGCCAAAGCGGCCGGCTGCGGTACGGCACGGCTCCACGCAGGCCAGGCACCCGGTCGCGCATGCGGCAAGGAGGAGAGCATGAGCCAGGGCAGGGAGCAACTGCTAACCGTACTTGACGTGGGCAGCGCGAAGACGCGCGTGCTGGTGGCAGAGCTGCACGACGGAGCGCTCCGTTACAGGAGCCATGCCGTGGCGGATGCAGACGGCATGCGCAAGGGTGTGATCGCCGGGTTGACGCCGGCCGCGGCCGCGATTAACAAGGCTGCCGTGGCGGCCGAGGAGCGCAGCGGCGGCACGATCGATCAATGTGTGGTCGGCATGGGTGGTCCCCACGTCCGCGGCGTGAACAGTCGCGGCGGCATCAGCCTTGGCTCGCGCATGCGCGAGATCACGCGCGAAGACGTGCGCGCGGCGGTGGACAGGGCGCGTTCGGTCTCACTGCCGGGAGACACGGAGATTCTGCACCTGCTGCCGCAGCAGTTCATCCTGGACGAGCAGCCGGGCATTCACGACCCTGTGGGCATGGTGGGCAGCCGGCTTGAAGTCAATCTGCACATCTCCACCTGCTCCGGCAGCGCGCTGCAGAGCGTGGTCACCTGCGCGAACAAGGCGGGGCTCGAGGTGCGCGAGACGGTATTTGAGGCGATCGCTGCGGCTGAGTCCACGCTCTCTGCCGATGAACGCGAGTTGGGTGTCTGCCTGTTGGATATCGGAGCACACTCGACGGAGCTGGCCGTGTTCTTCGAGGGCGCAGTGGCACACACCTCGGTGGTGCCGCTGGGCGGGGATCACTTCACAAATGATCTCGCCGTGGGTCTGCACGTCTCGGTCGAGGAGGCAGAGTGGATCAAGTGCAACTACGGGCATGCGGTGGTGACGGCGATTCCCTCGGACAACGAAATCGAGGTGGGCGGCGGCCCGAACGATCTCCCCAGGCGGATGCGGCAGCGCTATGTGGCAGAGATACTGGAGCCGCGGGCTCGCGAGCTGTTTTACATGCTGCGCGACAACCTGCGGCAAGGTGGCGTTTTTGAGGCGTTGGGCGCCGGCTGCGTATTAACAGGCGGCTGCGCAAGGCTGCCCGGCCTGCTGGACACGGCCGAGAGCCTGCTGCGCGTGCCGGCGCGGGTGGGCACGCCGGTGCCGCTGAGCCGCATGCCGGAGGAGCTGACAGGCCCGGAAAACGCGGTGTTGGTAGGCATGCTGCTCTACGCGCACCGCACGAGCATCAGCCGCGCGGCGGAGGACAACGGGCTGCGGGCGAAGCTGAAGGCGATCTTCGCCGGAAGTTTGTAGCTGGGCTTAGGCTTGCCATACGGGCCGTTGGTTCCGAAAGCAGGCGGGATGAGTAAGACGAAAGTTTGAAGGGCAATGCGGCAGGAGGAAGTACGATCCTGCGGCGGAACGCAAACCGCGCAAGCAGCGTGTGATTTTGAATTGAGAGAAATGGAGTCAACAGGCGATGGGTTTTCCCGAGGAGATCCGGATTCAGTACCAGGAAGAGATGCCACGCGGGGCAAAGATCAAGGTGATCGGCGTGGGTGGCGGCGGCGGCAACGCCGTGAACCGGATGATTCAGGCACGCGTGGAAGGGGTGGAGTTCATTGCCGCGAACACGGATGTGCAGGCGCTTAAGCTCTCGCAGGCGCCGGTGAAGCTGCAACTCGGCGTGAAGCTGACGAGCGGGCTGGGCGCGGGTGCAAACCCTGACGTGGGGCGCCGCGCCGCGCTGGAGGATTCGGAGAAGATCATCGAGGCGCTCGAGGGTGCAGACATGGTGTTTGTGACCACGGGCCTGGGCGGTGGCACGGGCACGGGCGCGGCACCGGTGATTGCGTCCCTGGCCAGCGAGATGGGCGCGCTTACGGTGGCGGTGGTCACACGGCCCTTCGGCTTTGAGGGAAAGCGGCGCATGCTGCAGGCGGAGCGCGGCATGCAGGAGCTGCTGGACAGCGTGGACACGATGATCGTGATTCCGAACGAAAAGCTGCTGGCTGTAGCCAAGGATGCAGGCTTCTTCGAGAGCTTCCGCATCGCGGACGATGTGTTGCGGCAGGGGGTGCAGGGCATCTCGGACATCATCACGATTCCGGGCATCATCAACCGCGACTTTGCCGACGTGAAGACGACGATGGCCGGCATGGGCTACGCCGTGATGGGCACGGCAATGCGCGGTGGCGAGAATCGCGCCATCGAGGCGGCGCAGGCGGCCATGTCCTCTCCGTTGCTTGAGGACGGAGCGATTGACGGCGCGCGCGGCATCCTGATCAACATCAGCGGATCGAGCTCGCTCAAGCTGAGCGAGGTGAACGCGGCCTCGACGCTGATCCAGAATGCGGCGCACGAGGATGCCAACATCATCTTCGGCGCGGTGCTGGACGAGTCCATGGGCGACGACGTGAAGATCACCGTAATCGCAACGGGCTTTCGCCAGGAGGGAAGCGAGCGGCGCGAGCGGACGCTGGTGAGCAGCCTGCTGCCGCCTAGGGTAGCGCCCGTTCACGTGGAGCAGCGGCCGGTGATGCCGCGCTTTGCAAGCGAAGACACAGGCGACGAGATTGTGCCGGAGCCGCAGGTCCCGGTGAAGAGCTTTGCAAACTTCGAGGAGCAGCCCGCGGCAACTGCCACCCCGCAACCTGAGCCCATACCGGTGGCGGTGGCCAGCGAGCCTGTCCTGTTTGAGGAGCAGCACGAGGACGAAAACGGACAGAGCCTGGAGATTCCCGCATTTTTGCGTCGCGGGGGCTTGTAAAAGCCGGAAACGTGGGCGATAGTAAAGCATCTTCCACGAGCAAGCATCTAAGCAAACCGGCGGGCGACTTCCTGTTGCCAGCCGGGTTAGAACCGCTCTGCGCCAGGTTTGCTGGACAGTGCCGCTTTGGGCTTTCCGTGTAGGTGTCGGAAAATAAAACAAGGGCAGCGGGCGGTTTCTGTGCGTACGATGGTCGCAGAGGTTGGGCCGGCTTCAAATCGGATCGGATCGAAGAGAATGAAGCGCATACTTCACATGGCAACGATGGCTCTGCTTGGCGCACTGCCGCTGACGGCGGCTGCCAGCACCACCCGGCACCATCATGGGAGCACCCATGTTGCGGAGACGGCCCGGTCGGCAAAGCACATGCGCGCGCTGCAGCACAGCCGCCGCGTGGTGCACCCTGCAGGGCACTTGGCCTCGGCAACGCTGGTTGCCCACGGCGGCCGCCACGTACGACTGCGCCGCGCCAGCCTGCGTCACCGGTACTTTGAACGGTTTACCGCGAGCTCGTTCGTGAACAATGATGTCACGGCCGGGGATGTGACGGCGGGTGAAGATCCGGTCGTGCGCCAGGCGGCGATCGATGCGCTCGGCAACATGAACGGCACAGTCGTCGCCATCGATCCTTCAAATGGGCGCATCCTTGCGATGGTGAACCAGAAGCTCGCGCTCTCAAGCGGGGCAGAGCCCTGTTCCACGATCAAGTTATCCGTTGCGCTTGCTGCCCTGGAGGAGGGTGTGGTGACGAAGGATACGCCGGTGAATCTTGGCGGCTCCTACCACATGAACCTGACCGAGGCGCTTGCGCACTCCAACAATCTCTACTTCGAGACACTGGGCCGCAGGCTGGGCTTTGAACGCGTGCGCCATTATGCCAACGAGTTCGGACTGGGTGAGCTGGCCGGCTACAACATTCCAAATGAGCAGCTTGGCGTCTACCCCGACAAGGAACTGCCGGAATCGAAGGGCGGTGTGGGCCGGATGTGCAGCTTCGGCGAGGGCGTCTCCATGACGCCGCTGCAGCTCGGCGCCATGGTGGCGGCCGTGGCCAACGGCGGCACGCTCTATTACTTGCAGCATCCGAAGTCCGCGCAGGAGGTGGTGAACTTCCAGCCTCGCATCAAGCGCACACTTGACATTGGAAAGATCATTCCCGAGATTACGGACGGCATGCATGCGGCGGTTGAGTATGGCACGGCCCGGTCGCTGCGGGCAAATTTCAACCAGTTCCCGGTCATGGGCAAGACCGGCACATGCTCCAATAACGGGACGCGCTTCGGCTGGTTCGCCTCCTATGCGG
>CAYQYM010000055.1:0-10180 GCA_964421715.1 uncultured Acidipila sp. | reverse complement strand
AGGCGCGCACGCCCACATTCTGCAGGCCGATGGCGTTCATCATGCCCGCGGCCGTCTCAATCATGCGCGGTGCGGGGTTGCCGGCCATCGGCTCGCGGGAGATGCCCTTGGTCACCAGGCCGCCAATACGGTCGAGCGACACAATTTCCTCGAACTCGACGCCATAGCCGAAGGTGCCGCTGGCCGCGAGGACCGGGTTGCGCAGCTTGAGCCCGGCCAGCGTGGTCTCCATGCGCGGTTTCAATTGGGCTTCTGCATCTTTCTCGCCTGCCCGGTGTTTTTCCTGCCAGTCTGTGCGTCCGGTTTGCTGGTGCTGGCAGGCTTGTTTGCGGGCCTGGGGCGCGGATAGCTTACGGCACCCACCGGTTTGAGCGCCTCCGTGAGAATGTGCCCCGCGGAGGCCGAGGGCTGGTTGACTCCGAGCAGGGAGGCAAAGGTCGCGGCGATATCCACCGGCCCGGTGCGCCCGTGGTAGATGCCGGGGGCAAACGGCGCGCCGTAGAACTCCATGGGCACGTGCCGGTCATAGGACCAGGCGCTGAAATGCGAGGTGCCAGCCGTGCCCGCAAGCTGGAACGCGTCTGGTATCAGCATCACGTACCAGCCGCCATTCGGCGTGTAGCTGTGGGCCACCAGCTCTCCAAACTCGGTGTGCGGCAGCTCACCGGCGGCAATCTGCTGGCGGCTGTAGCTGCGGAAGAGCATGGGCCGGGGCGGCAGCCTGGCTTCAGCCGGCTCCTTCAGCTCCGGAGGATTGGACAGACCCACTACCGCGGCGGGCAGCAGCTGCAGAACAGCCTGCTCGGCCTCCTGTTCGTTAATGCCAGCCCGCTCAAAGGAGGGCTGATTGAGCGCAAGGTAGGGTAGCTGCTGATCGGGCATGAGGTAGGCGATCTTCTCTCCCGGTGAGAACTTCTGGTTCAGCGCGTAATTCAGATCGCCTGAAAGTTTGCCCATGTCCCACCGGGCGGCGTTCAGGCCAAGCGCCGCGGCCGTCTCCGGCAATGGAGCGATACCGTGGTCTGCGGTCAGCGCGATCCACACGTTGCCGAGACCGCCTGGAACGTGCCTGTCCAGCCACATAAAAAAGCTGTCAAGGTCAGCATCGATTGCGTCCACCATGGCCCGCTGCTCGTCGGCGTCCGGGCCTACGCGATGGCCGAGTATATCTGTCGAGGAGAGGCTCAGCGTCAGCATGTCCGGAACGTCGTGCGACCCGAGCTGTTCATTTTCAATCAGCGATTGTGCGAATTCGATTTCGTAGGAGACCGCAGCCGGCGATCTGCCTACATCGTTGTAGAAGTGCTGCGTGCCGGGCGTACCTGCCTCCTGCGCCGCCTGGGCGATGCGGCCGCTCTCGTTAAAGGCGTTTGCCCAGTCGGGCAGCTGCGGCATGTAGTAGCTGGAGGTGATGAAGCGGCCCGAGTCCTTGTCGATCCAAAACGCGCCGTTTGCCGTAGCGCCCGCGGGCAGGATGGCCGCGCGATCCTTGAGCGAGACGCCGTAGAGCTTAGAAACGCCCCTGGTGTCGAGGCGCAGCTCATCGCCCACTGTGGAGGCAAGCAGGTTGCGCGGCGAGGCGCCTGGCGTTGCAGCCGTGCCCTGGGGCACGCCCACCAGCCGGTAGCGCTCGTCTTCGACCGACGTCACGCGGTGGTCCTTGCTGCGCGTTATGTCCCACCAGTCGTTGCCGCCGATGCCATGGCCGTTCGTATAGGCACCGGTCCCGATGGTGGAGTGGCCCGGCGCGGTCTCCGTGTTTGCATAGTCGTAGTAGCAGTCTGGAAAGCTGGCGCCGTGATCGAGAAAGAGCCTGAAACCGCGCGGCTTGAAATCCGCCCGGTAGCGCTCAAGATAGTCTGCACGGAACTGGTCAAGCACGAGAAGGATGACCAGGTTCGGATGGCCGTTAAAGGCCGTGGGAGGCGTGGTGCTGGCCACTGCCGCAGTCTTGGAGCGGGCTGCGGGTCCGGCTGCAATACCTTGAGTGGGGGCAAGGGCGACTAAGGCGGCGAGCAGTGCGGGGGCAATCCTCATCACGCCCACAGTATGGCAGATGTGAAGGAGCTTCGAGGTGAAAAGGTAGATTGGGTTCGCGGCCTGTTTCCGTCCGTCATCGCCCGATACTGTGACTGCACTGGCCGGCAAGCGTGTGCGCGATGCCGTAGAGTCAGCGTGGCTAGCTACACTGACCCGCGCGTTGTGGAAAATGCGGGCGGCAAGTGAACCATGGCCGCAATGGCTTTCAAGAGATGCGCGAGCTGACGGGCGCCTTTGACCCCGGCCCGCGCCAGGATTACTTCAGCGCTCCCGGCGCCGGAAGATGGTTCACTATTTACTTGCAGCTAAACGCCGATAAAGCCTTACAATATGGCAAGTCCCAACAAGAAAAGTCCTCCAGTTCATGTCATCGAATGGTTTTCACTCGCGTTCGTCGCGGTCGCACGGGGTGCGCTCGCTGTTCAGTGTCTTTTCCAGCGATTTAGCCATTGATTTAGGCACGGCCAATACCCTCGTGTACGCACGCGGCAAGGGCATTGTGGTCAACGAGCCCTCGATCGTCGCGATCAACAAGAACACGGGCGAGGTGGAGGCTGTGGGCAAAGAGGCGAAGGAGATGCTCGGCCGCACGCCCGGCAACATCGTCGCCATCAAGCCGATGAAGGACGGCGTCATCGCTGACTTCAAGGTCACCGAGAAGATGCTGAACTACTTCATCCAGAAGGCACACAACCGCAAAATGCTGGTGCATCCGCGCATCGTGATCGGCGTGCCCTCTGAGATTACGCAGGTGGAAAAGCGCGCCGTGGAGGACTCGGCCTATCGCGCCAAGGCTAGCGAGGTCTTTCTCGTGGAGCAGGCCATGGTAGCCGCTATCGGCGCGGGACTGCCCATCACGGAACCTTCCGGCAACATGGTCGTCGACATCGGCGGCGGCACGACGGACATCGCCGTGATCTCGCTGGCCGGCATCGTCTATTCGCGCTCCGTGCGCATGGCCGGCAACCAGATGGACGAGGCCGTGATGAATTATCTCAAGCGCAAGTACAACCTGCTGATCGGCGAGCGTACCGCCGAGCAGATCAAGCTTGAGATTGGCTCGGCCTACCCGCTGGACAAGCCGCTCACCATGGAGATCAAAGGCCGCAACCTCATCGAGGGCGTGCCCAAGACGATCACCATCGACGACTCGGAGATTCGCGAGGCCCTGGGCGAGTGCGTCTCCACCATCCTGAACGCCATCCGCGTCGCGCTCGAGCGGACCCCGCCCGAGCTCTCCGCCGACATCAGCGATCGCGGCATCGTGCTGACCGGCGGCGGCGCGCTGATAAAAAATCTGGACAAGCGCATTCGCGAAGAGACCGGTCTGCCCGTCTCCATTGCGGACGATCCGCTGGCCAGCGTCGTGCTCGGCACCGGGAAGATGCTGAGTGACTTCCGGCTGCTAAGGAAGATCAAGATCGACTAGTCGGCCGGTCCCGCGCATCATGGAATCTTTTCTCAGCCGCTACCGCAACGCCCTGGTGCTGATCGCCGTGCTGATGGCCCAGGTGCTGGGGCTTGCCGTACAGGTGCGGCGCACCGTGCCTGGCTCGCCGGACACAGGCAGCGTGCGGCTGATCCGCTACTGGGTGCTCGGGCTGGTCTCTCCCCCGGAGCGGGCCGTACACGGCACCAGCCGAGGCGCACGCGGGTTATGGGCCAACTACCTCGACCTCATCCACACCCGCAAGCAGAATGAAGCGCTGCAGGCTGAGGTGGACCGGCTGCGCATGGAGCAGGCCAGCCTTGCCGAAGACGCGCTCCAGGGCAAGCGCCTGCAGCAGCTTCTCGGCTTCCAGGAGAAGTACATATACAAGACGGTCGCCGCCCAGGTGATTGGCACCAGCGGCACGGAGCAGTCGCGCATGCTGCTCATCGACAAGGGCTCGCGCGACGGCATCACTCCGGACATGCCCGTCATTACGCCGGACGGCGTCGTTGGACGCACGCGCGATGTCTTTGCCCACACCAGCCAGGTGCTGCTCATCTCGGACTCGACCAGTGGCGCGGGGGTCATCCTGGCCACCACGCGCATCCGCGGCATCCTGCGCGGCAATGCACTGGGCCAGCCGCAGATCATTAACATCATGCCGGATGACCGCATCAAGGCAGGCGAGCCGGTCATCACCAGCGGCGGCGACCAGATCTTCCCGCGCGGGCTGCCTGTCGGCCATGTCGACAGGATGGTAGCCGACCCCGACCACGATCCGCTGCAGGACGTGATCATCCGCCCGGCGGCAAACCTCGCGCGCCTTGAAGAGGTGCTCGTCATTACGGAGACGGGCGAGACGATGCCGAAACAGCAGCGCAGAGATGTCGAGCAGGCGGCGCTCGATAACGTCCAGAAGCGCGCCTCCGACATCCTGGCCGAACGGCTACCCAGCCGCATCGATCCGGATGCGACGCAGACGTCAGCCGAGCCCGCGCCGACGGCAGACCTCGATGGGCGTCCGATGCGTCCGCCGGCGGCGCTGCACGCAGACCGGTACACGCCGGATGCGACGCCGCCGGCCTCCACGCTGGTGCCCGGAGCGCGCATCCCCGAAGCAACCAGCATCGCCGCACCCGCAGCGCCGTTGAAGCCACCGCGCAGGACGCCCGAGGTGCTTCCGGCAGATGGCGGTGCGCCGGCCAGGAATGCATTAACAGCACCCTCGAGAACGCCGCCGGCAAACGCCACAGGCCCCGTCGCAGTCAACCCGGCGCGCCACAAAGTAGTCATTGTGCCTCCGGACGGCAGCGAGCCGCCAGCCGCAGAGAAAAAGCCGCGGGCAAGCACTGCGACCGCGCCAGTCGCACCCCAGGGGGACCGCTAGCCATGCCGGCGCTGCTCTCCACCTCGCGCCGTGAGGCTGAGTCGCGGGCCTTCTCGCCGGTGCTCTACCTCGTGCTTCCGCTGCTGGCCGTTGCGCTCGAATCGCTGGTGGCGCTTCGCTTCCCGTCCTTCCTCATGCTCGACCTGCCGCTGCTGGTCGTCATCTACTTTTCGCTCGCGCGGCGCAGCCCTATCTTTGGCACTCTCAGCGGCGCGATTATCGGCATCCTGCAGGACGCGCTCACGCACCTCCCGCTGGGCGTCTTTGGCATCTGCAAATCAGTGGTAGGCTACCTGGCGGCCTCGCTCGGCGTACGTATCGACACGGAAAATAACGGCGCGCGGCTGCTGCTCACCTTCGGATTCGCCCTGCTGCACAACGCGCTGCACTGGCTGCTTCTCCGCCACCTGCTGTTGCAGCCCGCGCACTGGAATTGGATCCACGAGTTGCTGCGGGGCGCCGTCAATGCCGTAGTGGGCGTGGTGCTCTACGCCCTGCTCGACCGCACGCGACCCCGCGACTACTAGAGAATCTTCTTCCCGAAAGCCGATGAGATCAGCTCAACCGCCAGATCAGCGGTGCGGTTGTGCTCGTCGATCACCGGGTTCACCTCGACAATCTCAAAGCTCACCATGCGGCCGTGATCGGCAATGATCTCCATCGCGAGGTGCGCCTCGCGATAAGTGGCACCGCCGCGCACCGGCGTGCCCACGCCGGGCGCGTCTTCGGGGTCAATCCAGTCCATGTCGAGCGAGATGTGATAGCCCGCCGTGCCGCGTCCGGCTGCGCGCAGCGCCTCTTCCATCACCGTGCGCATGCCGCGCTCGTCGATGTCGCGCATGGTGTAGACCTCGCTCACCCCGGCTCGCCTGATGTTCTCCTTCTCGGTCCCGTCAATGTCACGCACGCCGATCAGCACCGTGTTCTCCGGCGCCACCTTGGGGGAGAAGCCGCAGATCTTGGCCAGCGGCTCAGGCCCCAATCCGAGTAACGCCGCCAGGGGCATCCCGTGTACATTGCCGGAAGGCGAGGTGCCGGGCGTGTTCATGTCAGAGTGCGCATCGATCCAGATGAGGCCGATCTTCTGGTTCTGCCGCCGGTAGAACTCGGCAACGCCTGAGACCGACCCTGCGGCGACCGAGTGGTCGCCGCCCAGCACCACCGGTGTCATGCCCTCCTCGAGTGTCTTCACCACCATCTCGGCGGCTTTAGTGCAGGTCTCGGTAATCTCCTTCAAGTAGCGGGCGCTCTGCTCACCTGCTGACTTGGTCTCCGCAATCGCTACACTGATGTTGCCGCCGTCCGCCACTACGTGACCCAGTGCTTCAAGCCGCGCCTCGAGCCCTGCCACGCGCACAGCGGAGGGCCCCATGTCCACTCCCCGCCGGGACGCGCCCAGGTCAAGCGGTACGCCAATGACGCGAATGTGCCGCCCGGGCAACGCCTGGATACCGCCCGAAACCACGTGTGTGCTGTAAACCGGAGACTGCTCAGTGCTTTGCTGTGCTTTTGACATACCCTATCAGCCTAGCCCGCCGCGCATGCCGGCGGCAACCCATGCACGGCGCTTTGCAGGAGAGTCACACCGGCAATAAGCCTCTGCGCAGGTCGGCCGCTCCCCGTCCCGGCGCTCGAAACGCAACGCCGGCGAGTACTCCGGAGAGTCGCAGCTAGCGCGCTGCCATTCCCCTATGGGTAGATCCGGTTCAGCATCCTCGCAAACGGAATCGTCTCGCGCACGTGCTCCAGGCCGCAGATCCAGGCCACCGCACGCTCGATCCCCATGCCGAAGCCGGAGTGCGGCACCGAACCGTACCGGCGCAGGTCCAGGTACCACTGAAAAGCATCGAGCGGCAGACGGTGCTCCTCGATGCGCTGCTTCAGCAAATCGTAGGAGGCGATGCGCTGCGAGCCGCCGATGATCTCGCCGTAACCCTCCGGCGCGAGCACATCCAGACAAAGCGCGAACTTCGGGTCCTGCGGGTCAGGCTCCATGTAGAAGGCCTTCACCGCGGCCGGGTAGCGATGCACCATCACAGGGCGGTCAAACTGCGATGAAATGTAGGTCTCATCCGGTGAGCCGAAGTCGTTGCCATACTCGAAAGGATGCTCGAGCAACCCGCTGGCGTGAGCGTCGTTCAGCATTGCGACTGCCTCGTCGTAGCGGATGCGCGGAAACGGCGCCTTGATATTCGCCAGCTTCGTCACGTCGCGTTCGATCACTTTCAGGTCCGCCGCGCGGCGCTCGGTCACGCGCTGCACAATGAAGCTGAGGAAGTTCTCCGCCAGCTCCATCAGGTCATCCAGACCGGCGTAGGCCATCTCCGGTTCTACCATCCAGAACTCGGTCAGGTGCCGCCGCGTCTTCGACTTCTCCGCGCGGAAGGTCGGCCCGAAGCTGTAGACCTTGCCCAGTGCGAGTGCCGTGCTTTCGATGTAGAGCTGACCGCTCTGCGTCAGGTAAGCCTCCTCGCCGAAGTACTCCACCGGAAACAGCGTACTTGTGCCCTCGCAGGCGGCCGGCGTCAAGATCGGCGGATCGGTGAGCACGAAGCCCTGCTCGTCAAGAAAGTCGCGTGCCGCCTTTACAATCTCCGCGCGGATGCGGAGAATGGCCGACTGGCGCGGCGTGCGAATCCAGAGGTGCCGGTGCTCCATCAGGAAGTCGGTTCCATGCTCCTTGAGGGAGATGGGATACGGCGTCTCTTCCGGCACGCGCTGCACCACCTCCACCTCTTCCACGTCGAGCTCGTATCCGCCGGGAGCGCGCTGGTCTGCACGTACCTTGCCGCGCACTATTACGCTGGACTCCTGCGTTAGCTTCTTGATGGTTTCAAAGGTCTGCCCGGAGACGGCGGCTTTCGGCACAATGCCCTGGATGGTTCCTGAGCCGTCGCGGAAGATGGGAAAGAGCAGCTTGCCGCTGGCCCTGAGGTTGTAGAGCCAGCCCTGGATGGTTACAGTCTGGCCTGCGTGCTTGCCGATTGCGGCAATCGTGGTTACAGGTGCGGTCACGGATGCTTCTGACATATTTGTTCGTACCATCGCTTCGCTGTGCTGATGCTTTAGGGTATCGCGGGCATCGTGGCCAGAACCGGCTAGAACCGCTCGAAGGCCTGTTTCGCGCGCGCCACGATTGTCTGCGGTTCAGCGCCGAGCTCGTAATGAATCTCAAGCACGCCGGCCGGCGTGTTCGGCGCAGCCTTAAGCAGTTCGTACGCCTCGTCCCAGGCGACGGTGCCGTCACCCGGCCACAGGTGCTCGTCCTTTTCCCCGTGGTTGTCGTGCAGGTGCGCTGCGCGAACGAGGCCGCGCAACTCACCCAGCGCGGACGCAACGCCCTGGCCGAAGTGCGCATGGCCTACGTCGAGGCAGACGCCGATATCGTTCAGGTGACCCACGCTGAGAATCTCGATAAGGTGTGCCGGCTCGGTTATCTCGTTGTGGATGTTCTCCACCACGAGTTTTACCCCGAGCGGGTTGGCAAAGGCGCGCAGATGCTCAAGCGCAGTGATCGAGTGCTCCAGCGCCCGCGGGCTCCAGTGATCGCCGCGCTCACCCAGGTGAATGACCAGCAAGCGCAGCGGCACCTGCTCGGCTACTTCGAGCGCACGCTTGATCTCGTCCATGGCCTCGATGCGGCGCGCCTTCTCCGGATGGGTGACGTTGACCGCGGGAGCGCCACTGCGCCCCATGTCAAAGTCGGCGGTAAGCGGGGCGTGCATTGAGAATGAGGCCACTGGGCTCGACCGAAACCAGTCGGCTACTTCGCGGACGACCGTGCGGCTCGTGTAGTCAAAGTGCTGCCGGGCGGCAAACAGCTCGATGCCTTCCGCGCCGGTCGAAGCCAGCACGTCCAGCAGCCCGGGGTGCAGCCGCTGGCGGAGAAAGATGTGCGATGAGATAACCTTCAGCATGACTCTTCTGTTTTCATCTTCTCATCCGGCGGTCTGGGTCTGTAATTCCGCTGCGGCGAGGATAGATGCCAACCTCTTCTGAAGCTGCAAACAAGAGCACCAAGGCTCGCCCGGGCGGCCCCAGGAACGTCTTTGAGCAGGCGAAAGCCCCCTTCTGTTTCTGGCAAACCGGCTGTGCCAGGCAGGCCCGCCGTGCGCTGGACGGCACGTTCCATCAAGGAGTCGGGCCTTCACGCGAGACCTTCGCGGCGGGTACGCGCCTCGGGACCCGGGAGATAATGCTTGACAACGCGGCGTAGGGAACGAGCAGAATTCTTCCTATACACCCGAGGTGCAACCCTGCAAGTGCTCTCCACTGGCTATCGCTGACCTGGCCCCGCACAACCATGCAGCGTTGCCGCTGGCCGAGACTTCCTGCCTATTGGTGACAAGCCCGCGAGCGGCCATTACCGCATGGAGTTCAAAGCCGCATAGCCGGGCCAGTTTCTTCTGCGGCTGGAGCTGTGCCGCTCCTGGGAAGACTGCGCGGAACCGCTGGAGACTTTCTCACTGACCGTCGACATTCACGCATAGCAAGCGCTGCGCATGCGTCTGCACCGCCCGGACAGCGGGGTGCCCAAAATGTAACCCCGGACGAAGCTTGCGCGAATAAATTCCGGGCCTGCGCGGCTGCGCTCGCGTATGGTTAGAAATATGGTGCGCATGACGGTGCTGGCCAGCGGATCCAAGGGCAACAGTACCCTTGTCGCCAGCAGCCGGAACCGGATCCTGGTCGACGCCGGCATAAGCTGCCGCGAGATTTTCAAGCGGATGCAGGCCGCCGGGGAAGACCCCGCCAGGCTGGACGCCATCCTCATCACCCACGAACATCAGGACCACGTGCAGGGGCTCGCCGTTACCGCGCGCCGGCTGGGCATCCCTGTCTACTTTACCGAGGCCACCCATCGCGCGTGGATTCGATGGATGACGCCGCAGCGCCGCATGACCTACGCGCAGTGGCTCGAAAACCGCCGGCAGGCCAAGGCGGCCGGGTATCGCGAGGCGGAGCTGGCCCAGTGCGTGGCCGAGCAGGAGAGCGAGCCGGCCGCCCGGGAGCTCGACCACGACGCCGCCACCCGCCAGCCCGCCTCCGCCAAGGCCGACCCCTGCACGCTGCCCGCGGTGGAATACTTCACGGCAGGCGATGCCTTCTCGATCGGCGATATCGCCGTCACGCCTTTTACCATTCCGCACGATGCCGCGGATCCGGTCGGCTTTGTCTTTGAAACCGAGGGAGTTCGAGTGGGGCTGGCTACCGATCTCGGCTATGTGCCGTCCAATGTAAGCATGCAGTTGCGCCGGTGCGATGTTCTCATGCTGGAATCAAACCATGACCTGGAAATGCTGCGGGATGGACCTTATCCC